>JAFLCC010000016.1 GCA_017302835.1 Deltaproteobacteria bacterium
ATTTTACTTGTGATGGCTTACTTTTTCTCATTAGGGAGTTCTCCTTTGTTATTAATGATTTATGTGTTTAAGTTAAATCATTATGGAGTGCTCCCTTTTTAATTTCTACCACTTTCGGGACGTTGCCAAATTGAAATCCCAAATGGTCTGCAGGTGCTGGACGAAACCCCTTGGTCATCATTCCTGTCCATACCAGTTTTTTGCTTTCTACGACCTCAAGGTAACAACCGTGATTGTTTACTTTCTCGCCGCTTGGACCTTCCATCAAATTGAAGAATTCACCACCTGCGCGAAGATCAATTCGGCATTCGGTGACCTTCCATGGGCTCGGGCAAAACCACTTCATCAAGGTTTCTGGATGGGTCCATCCCTTCCATAGTTTTTCAACTGGAATCGATGTAGTTCGCTCAAATACCAAATCTAGTTTTGAATCAATTATAATATCAGTCGTCATTGGGCCCTCTAAAATTAAATACGCTTACTGAGGCATCTTACTCATGTCCATATACAACACATTCCAGCGATGACCATCGAGGTCTATAAAACCACAGCCGTACATCCAACCATCTTTGTATCCAGGCTTTCCGTAAAGAATGCCACCAGCATCGATTGCCTTTTGGGCTATATCATCAACTTCTTTTGGTGAGCTTGCGCCGATAGAAAACAGAATTTCAGTCGACTGGATGGTATTTGTTATTGGGTGACCGCCAGAGAAACCTTTAAATAATTCTTCAGTAAATAAATTCAGAACTGTCTTCTTATTGCCAACGAACATGCTGACCATATGCGGAGCTTGGTGACGGTCATTCATGGTGAAACCGAGCTTACTAAAGAACTCTTTAGCTTTTGGTAAGTTTTTAGAGGATAGATTTATCCAAAACTCATTTTCCATTTTTACCTCCAAAGGCGACCATTGTTTTAAACCCGCCCCAGATCATTCGTTTGCCGTCAAATGGCATCTTATCCATTTCCATTTTGAGTCGGGGATCGCTCTCAGCAAGACACTCGTAATACTCGAGTGCGCCATGTTCCATCCTTCTTCGGGACCAGAGTATGAGTTAGTGATCTGCGGATCTTGCTCTTTCCATGGCATCCAAGTATCTGCGTTCTTCATGCTGACGAGAAACGGGAAAACTGCCTCTGGCTTTGCGTTGATCAAGACATCTCTTTTAATCAAGTAATCTTCTGGTTTCAGAGCGGCAATAGCGACGAAAACCAATAGTACAAACCCCAGACCGAAAAGTATTTTCTTGATCACAAATCCTACTGAATCAAAAAAGTTAAAATTTTAATATTCTATTTCATAGAGTGAAGGCCAATCATGTTGCCTTCTGTATCTATAGCTAAAGTGATGAATCCGTCCTGACCAATAGACATTTTGGACTTATGAATTCTACCGTCCAATTTGGGAATCATTTTTTCTTCCTTCTTCAGACAACTTAATACTTAGAAGTGATTCATAAAAGTCTTTCGCACGATTCATGTCCGATACATACATTTCAAACCAACGAACTGGATTTTGCATACGTCCATACCTCCAACCAAGTATGGAGGTAATCTTACATACCTATTAGTATGTTGTCAAGTGTGGTCTATTCTGGTACCCTATTTCAGTGAACGCAAAAAGAAAAGACTCGAAAAAGAACCGCGATCTTGAGCGATCTAGAAAAGAGATCCTCGATGCCGCTTTTAAGGAGGTCTTTACTAAGGGATTTCAGGGCGTAAGTATTGATGAGATAGTTGCCAAAACGAGATTTACAAAAGGCGCATTTTATCATCAATTTCCAACTAAGCTTGATTTGGGCTATGCCTTGGTCGACGAAGTTATTAAGCCCATGATTATAGATCGTTGGATCAGGCCACTAGGGGCCCATGAAAATCCGTTGGACGGAATATTGGTTCAGATGAAGGCACTGATTGGCAATTGCGATCCGGCTTATTTGAAACTTGGTTGTCCGTTGAATAATTTGGTTCAAGAAATGTCTCCGGTCGACAAAGGCTTTCATAAACGATTTCAGATAGCTTTGAATCTCTGGATTGATGAGATGGGTAAGCATCTCTAGCGTGCTAAAAAGTCGGGATATTTGAATGCTGACGTTAACACAAGGCACGTTGCCCACTTTGTTGTCATGGCTCACGAAGGGTTCTATGGGATGCTTAAAGGGCTGGATGATCCCGAGATCTTTTCGGCCCTCTATGAATCAATGAATCGATACTTCAAAACAATTTCCATCTAAGAAAATTCCAAAATATCTGTTTCACCATGAGAACAGGATTCTCTTCAATTAGTTTTGTAATAATATCGGTGTTTCGTTTGGACCAGGCCATTTTCTAAAAAGAGATAGCGACTTGAAAGACAGTATTTGCTCTGAAACTTTAGTTTTCATAGATTAGAGCTTCTTCAACATTGACGCGTTCAATGTCACAGCCGCAAGAATGAGCGCCTTCAGTGCTTTCGCATTAATTTTATCACCTTCACGAAAGTCGATCGCCCTCCTGGTGTTTCCCCCAAGACTTGAATTAAATAGACAAGAAGGATCTTTCAATGAGGCCCCCTTGGGAAAGGTCATCTTCACGGCATTTTTGTAAGACTCGCCGGTGCAACTAATACCATCGTGGGACCAAACAGGAACATTCCATTTCCATTCTTCAACCACTTCGGGGTCGGCATCTTTGATGACTTTTCTAATCTGAGCAAGAATTCCGCCGCGCCAACTGCCCAACTCTTTGATTCGCGCATCCATTAATTTAGAGGGTGATTTTGATATTTCTATCTTATTCGAAATAGTTTTACATTTCTTAACTGTAGTTGTTTTCGTCTTTTTCATTTCTTTGCCCAAGGATTGTAGTCGCCAAAGCTCCAAATATGACCTTCGGGGTCACGGCAAGCATAGTCGCTGGCCCCGTAATCTTTTTTGGTCAAAGGCATCAAGATTTCAGCCCCATTCTCTTTTGCTTTTTTAAAATGAGCTTCAGGATTTTCAACGACTATAAACGTAACTTGGGTTTCAAATCCGCCGAACTCTTTTGGCAGCCGAATGTATTTCCCAAACTTCGATTCGACATTGGGGCCAATCATAACCAGACCTGTGCCATGTCTTAATTCAGCATGCATGACGGCACCCTTGCCGTCTTCGTGCACTTGGTGCCGCTCAAAACCAAAAGCAACGCAGAGAAACTCAATGGCCCTCTTTGGATCATTATATCGCAAGGTTGGAATTACAGTGGATGCCATTGGCTTATTTTTTATAGAAGATAATTCCGACTCGATTAATATGATTAACTAAGTTGGGGTTGTCAATTTGCTGAAAAAGTGAAACATCAATTTTGTAGGGAAGGAAAAGATCGTCGATCTGATTTTCAATTTTAAACAGCTCGCTCAAGGACATCTGTTGCGACTTAATAGTTAGATCAATGTCAGAGCCTGGTTTAAAATTTCCTTTTGCTCTTGATCCATAGAGTACGACCTCGTCAATATTCGGGAACTAATCAAAAATGTTTTTCAGTTTTTCTTGTGTTAATGAATTGAGTCCACACTTTTCTTCAGAAATCACGGTAAGAGACTCTTCATCTTTTGAGACAATTCAACAAAGCAGGCGACGTAAAGTTGAGTTATATTCTCAGTGATCATTTTTAAGGTGTCTTTATTGTAGGTGTGTGAAGAAAGATTTCGATTCTTAATCATCTCCATCTAAACATCACCTTTTGCAATGAGGCCCTTTTGAAAAGCTTCTTTTGTTGTATCTTTTGATCCAATGAGAGATTGGCCTCCAGTGAATTCAATATAGACTTCAAAATTGCCATAAAAGATTTACGTGTCCCCGACGATTCATTATTTTTCTTAATATGGTTTAGGAAAAAATTAACCGATATAAAATTAAGGAAACTTAATAAGTTTTGCACAAAAGTATAAATGTTTTTCCTATTGTCATTGCTAGTGATTTGTTTGGGTTTTTCGATGAATTTCTCAATTTGCTATTCAAGTTCAGTCAAAATCCGTCGAAAGTTAATCGTATGGACATAATAATAATCTAGTTATTTAAAGAGGTTGTCATGCACATGCCAAGGACTGAGGAAACTCCATATTCAATGAGATTTCCACTACTTCCGAAGCCCTTAATATAAAGGTTTATCCTGGTATCATCAGTAGTATCGCCATTTCTAACATCGATTTTCAAAATACCTTCATCGTCCACTGTAACAAATGCACGCGTTGCTTTCTTCATTTTATCCATAGATCCATTGCAGTTTTGCGTATAACAGAAACCAAAGAATACATTTTCTGAAGAAATTTCTCCCGCCATTATTGCTATTGGGCCACGCTCGTAGTAAAACTCAATCAGACTAGCAATAGTAGAATTTTTTTGAATTAGAAATTGCACAGTTTGTCGAGGGTAAGAACATTTAACAGGTCTGTTATTGAACCATCCACCAGTTGCAGAAGCAGAAGCTGAATAAGAGAATTGAGCTAAAGCTATTACCAAAATCGAAAAAGCAAACTTTGCAGATTTTTTCATAAATTCTCCTCTAATTGGCATCAAATTGAAGGATGCCATTTAAAAACTAATGGGTTTCATTTCTCATGCTAACGCCAAGAAACCGTATTGTTATTGTTTTTGTTTTAAGAAACAGTATTGTTTATTGCAGCTGATGCTAAATTAAAACTTGAATCTTGAAAACTGTTTTTATTTTGTACAGTAACGAATACAAAGTTTTGCGTTTAAAGCCAAACGAGTTAAGCTTAGGACGCGCTTATGAGAAGAAATATATTTTCGGTTCACTCTTCAAAGATAATTAACTGAGTGTTTGTCTCCTCAATCGGCAATTCTTTGTGCTTCGTTAGTTTTTACTTGCATGGGCTATCAAGGTGGGTTTCCTGCAAGAGGAATAGGGGTTTTTCTGACCACTCTTTTTAGATTTTTGATTGGCATCCAATTTTATTATTTTAGGTCGGCGATACTTTCGTGGATAACCCATTCGGTTACCAATATGGTGATGTTTGCGATTAATCTGATAAGTAAACTTAAACCAATCGGCCCAATTTTAAAATCGCAAATGGACCGGCTTGATTATTTATTGATTACCCACCCTGTCAACCCCTTAATTATGGACATTTTCGATGCGAACACTTGTGTTAAAATTTGATTTAAATTCTTCATGCTAAAGTCTCACTTCCACTTCAGTATTAGAATAGTTTTTATAACATTTTTTAAAATCTAATGGAGCCATCATTTTCAAGGAGCCATGTTTTCTTTTAGTATTATAAAATTCAATAAACTCCATGGTTTGCTTGTAAGCTTCTTGGAAGGTAGCAAAATACCTTACCTGTAAGAATTCAATTTCATAGATTGAGAAGAAGGATTCAATGTATGCATTCTTATTTGGAGTTGCTGGGGGAATATACTCATGTTCTAAACCCAGATCCTCTACTTTTTTTCTAAAGGCCTTACAGGTCATCTGTGAGCCGTTATCACTGCGGATAACTAACCCTGTAGGATCTTCAATACCAGCTTTAGATAAAGCAGAATCTAATAAATTGACAAGACTTTCACCTTTGCAATTTAAGCCGATATAAAAATCTATAATTTCCCTTGAGAAGACATCAATAAATGCTAGCAAATAAAAAAATCTATTCTCTCCCTGTATCCAACCGTACTTGATATCAAATTGCCAAACCCTTAATGGAGCCTTTACCACATGATTACTGGCAGGTAATTTCTTAAAGTTCTTCTTTAACTTTTTCTTTCTTGGTAATAAAAGACCCTCTTCTTTGCAAAGCCTATAGAGCTTTTTATGGTTTACAATAAACCGATAGTCATCTTATTAAATAATGAACTAACTTTTTCACTCCACCTCCGTTGGCAAATTCCACCTTATCCCTATAATCATGTAAAGCCTTTCTAATAGAAGCATCCAAGACCATATTACCGTGAACATCATAACCATAATCAGTAGGCCTTCGGCCTATACTTCCCATTGGGGCAATGGGAAGTCCCTCCTCCTTCTGGGAATAGAAGGTAGATCTCTTAACTCCTGCATATTGAAATAATTTCACTTTATTTACTTTTGGATTTTCTTTTAAAACCAGAGAACAAACCTCTAATCGTTGCTCCAAACTTGGTATGTTTTTTTTAAAAGCTCTGTTAAGACTTTATTCTTAAGCTCTGCATCGGCTAACTTTTTTTTCATATCTTTTAGCTCTGAATTTTGCTTATGCTTTTCAATATGATGGGGCTGTTGCCTGGAAATCCAAGAAGCCACCGTGCTCTTTGGAAATCCGTGTTTTTCAGCTACCAATGTCAAGTTACCAGTCTCTGTAACTTCCTTCATAATTTGCTGCTTCTGAGCATCTGTGTAGTGTTTTTTCATCTTTTCTAACCCTTTCTTCCTATATAGATGTTCGCACCGAATCTGTCCACATCATATAGGGGGTTAAAAAGAAACCATGCTTCACAACTGGCATTAGGGGGGCTTTTAGAATCGCTTCGATTGTCAGCTACGAGTCGAGGATTTGCTATAAATACAAAGTATATTTTTGAGACGGGGCAAACACTTTCAGCTTGGGCCGAGGTGCGTTTTGTAGCATGTCAGGTAACTGCCGATCCATTAGCAGATTTCATAACTCAGCGTCGGACAGATCGCCGAATTTACCAAGGTGGCGAGCTTGACGAGGTTATTCGACAAAAATTGTCAGAAATTGAAGATGAATTCCCCGGATGCAAAATTCGAATACAAGCGACCAGGTCTCAAACATTTATGCAATACTTTCTAAAGACCGAGGAGCTACTTTGGAAGAACTCTAAAATTGTCAGAGATTTATGTAAATGGTTACGCTTAACCAAGCGCGAAGCTCAGTCCCGTGATGGAATGACGGCTCAAAGCATTGGCCTTAATCGCATTGAGAGTTTAATTTTTCGATTGATACGAAAAATGCCCATCTTGCCGCGCCTTTTGTGGTCGTTGGGATTTGGATTTAAAATTAGAAGTAATGCGGAAAAAGCCATCGAATCTTCGGCGGCTCTTTTGTGTTTTGTATCTCGATCAATGGATCCTGTATCATTGTGCCGACTAGGTCAGTGCGCCTACCGAGCCTGGTTGATTTTAAATTCCCATGGATTCGGGGTGCAACCTTTGTCTTTCTCTTCATCCTCAGTGGCGGATCAAAGATCAGGTGCCATGATCGGCCAATCAAATCTAGAAGAACAAAAAGTTTTTACCGATGGAAAAAAAGTTTTAAATGACTATTTCAATCTAACCGATGATGATTATCCGGTTTGGATGTTTCGGACAGGCTTGTCACCGCAAACTGCAGACATGCCAGTTCCAAGACTTTCCGTTCAAGACGTACTGTTAGCCAAAGATTTTTGAGGAGCTTTTGATTACGATGTGACGAGATATTTCCAAATGTTGTGGATTTAAGGATTAGCCAGCGGTGTAGATTACGTAACCCATGAAGGTAGTTTTCAAAAGGGTGGTGCCCCTTACAATGCTCTCCCCTGGTAACTTAAATCCACTTCAGAAAGCAACACCTACTAGGCATTTCAAGGCTTTGTGCTATGATGACAGCGGTCTGGTGTTCGTCACTAAAAGACTATAAATTCTTCTATATACTTATTGAAAACTTCAGGCTGTTCTATATTCGACAAGTGACCAGCATTTTCGATAATTTTAAAATTCGAATGTTCAATATCTTTTGATAGTTTCAAATTTACATCAACAGACGTTACTTTATCCTCAGCACCTACTAACACTAAAGTGGGGCAAGTAATTTCGGTCAGATATGGAGTGCAATCGTGTCGAGAGGCCAAAGCGCCGGCGACCATGGCAATATTTTCGGAAGAATTTGTCGTAATCATATTCATTACTTTCTTTTGTACTTCTGGTTTTTCTGAAATAGTTGTTTCAGACAAGACACTCATAGAAAATTCCTGAGCAAATCCGAGCAAACCTTCTTTTTGTATTCTTAAAATGAGTTCATATCTCTTATCTTTAGTTGCATTGCTATCAGTGGCCGACATGGTATCACACAATATGAGTCCAGATAAGTATTCTGGATACTTATGCGCAAAATGAAGTGCGATATATCCGCCCATGGATAAGCCACAAAGAATTACTTTTTCTAAACCATTCTGATCTATCAATAATTTAATATCGTCAGCAAAATGCGCGATCATCCACGGGCCTATATCTGACGGCCCGTAACGATGACCGCGCAAATCAGGAGTGAAAACATTGTACTTACTTTTAAAAGCTATTGATTGGTCCATCCACATTAATGAGTTGAATGGAAACCCATGAAGGAAAATTAGATTTACTTTTGACATTGATGCCTCAATTTTGAACTTTCTTCTTTTGAAATGTTGAAATGTTGAAATGTTGAAATCTACTTTTTCTTGCTTGGACTATCTTTTTCTTTGTTAAGATAATCTTGTCTATTACTTTCGGTTCTTTCAATTTGAACACGTGCCTTGGCATTCCCAATTACCTCTGGGGATTCGTGATTTTTAAGTTTTATTAATAGTTCTTTTTTTTTCTTATTTTCATTTTTATGTGCTCTTTTCTTTGCAGCTTTGCTTGCCGGTTCTGAAAATGGTTTTGGCATCTCAGAGGCCTTTTGAGCCTCTTCTGCTAAACTAGTAACCGAAAAACCCATTATGATAGCAATTAAAAATAGACTTTGTAATTTCACTTTATCCTTCCAACTGACAAACTAGTTTCATATCTTTAAATGGTGTTTTCCCATTTTGTCCTTTTTCAGTTTGATCATTTGATGCTCCTTATTTATCTATGATCGACAGTGCAACATTCGAGCCGATTATTGTGTGGCGTAGGATATCACCGGTCCTTCTGTGTAGTGGATGAAATACCCATTTAATGAGGAAAAAATCCTCAAGATCCAGAATAGCTGTATTGAAAATGTGAAGTCTCTACCTTCAAATCGCTAAGTACATGACTTCCGCCTCTGAAATTCAGGTGATCAAAAATCTTTTCAACCATGTTCAGAATTTACGTCACTTCATTCTCTGTTTCAATGCTCTGTTAGGAGATTAATTTGTACATCAGATAATGATTGAACCTTGCAGGAACCTAGAAAATTAAAGCTCGAACTGGCGGATTCCCAGTCCTGGTTATGTCCAAGTAGTAGATCGTCGATGTATTTTGTATCTTTAGCGAGCAATTTCCTGGTTAATTCAATGTCCCAATTCGGAGTAAACACAAGGTACATCTGCATCCTGTCCAAACGGCAATCTATATTTTTATCGTTAATAACATGAAGCTCAGCGCGAAGTTTATTGAGATATACATTCGCGGACCTCATAAAGTCACCGTAGTCATATTCCAAAATCTGCGATAAATTTTTGCGAAACACGATTGTGTCAAAGCCCAGCTCGTATCTCATTTTGTCCTCCTTTCAATGTGTGAATATTATGAGTTTTCGAAGCCACTATATTTTTTTCAAAAAATTTCCAATTCAGGATCTCCCAGAACTGACTCATATATTTAGTTCTGTCATTTTGGTAATCCAAATAGTATGCATGTTCCCAGACATCACATACCAACAATGGAACCTGTCCACTCGTCAGAGGATTTTCGGCATTTTCGAGACCTTTAATTTCAATGTCTCCGTTCATGTTACCAATCACCCAGACCCATCCTGAGCCGAAAAGTGTCAAAGCAGCCTGATTAAAGTTTTCTTTAAATTCCTGAACAGAACCGAACTGTTCTTCGAGAGTTTCTAAAACTTTGTTTGTGGGCTGTAGTTTGGCTGGACTTAGGCACTTCCAATAGAATTCATGATTCCAAGCCTGTGCGGCATTTTGATAAATGGCAATGTCAATGTCGTGACTCTTAATCAATGTCTCCTTAAGTGAATCATAGGACAAGACTGATTTGGCCATGAGAACATTGAGAGTCTCGATATATTTTTTGTAATGTTTGTCATGATGAAATGTCATTGTTCTGGCTGAAATATAAGGCTCTAAGGCATTGGTCTCGAAAGGTAGATTCATCGGTTCAAAAGTCATATTTTTTCCTTCGTTGAATGTGTCCTAGGGTTCGAGTGGAGCTTCGGCCTGTAATTTCTGGAGATCAATTATTTCCAAATTTGCTTTGGCCCAAGTGTTTGTTTCGTTTAATAATTGAATATCCTGTCCACCAGTTGCGGAAAGGATCTTTTTTGCTTGTTGAATTTGTTGAGGACTTTCACTATGCACCGATATTAGAATGCCTCCTGACTGTAAATATTGACCATACCGTTTGGCGGCAGGATCTGGTGTGCCGACCCCAACTAACGTTCCTGCAGTGGCACCTAGTATCCCTCCGACTATAATTCCCCCTGTCAACATTATCCATCGGCCTCCATTCAATCCCCCAATGCCTGACAGTGCGATAGCTCCCACGATTGCTGCGCCTGCAATTGCACCGATGATTGCACCATTTTTTAACTGATATTTTTGAACTTGAGAAAAGTCTTTTGATCCATTTCGTTTCGATTGAAAAACTAAAAGTGACGATATATCGAACCCAAATTTTGTGAATGATTGCACAGCCTTTTTGATTTCTTCCCGACTTCGGTAAATTGCAAAAGTAGCATCTTGCGAGTTCATGATCTAAAACCTGAGTTGTGTTGATCGACTTTGGCTAGTAAATTGGCCATTTCATCTGCATGATCCTCTTCGTCGGCGAGAATGTCTTCGAGCATCCGTCTTGTTGTTGGGTCGTCAGCTCCAAACCATTGGATGTTTTTTCGGTAAACCTCAATTGCGATCCGTTCGGCAACTAAATCCTCTTTGATCATTGATAACAGATCCTCTGCTTTTCCAAACTCTGTCGTCGATCGTGCGGAAATATGAGCTGGGTCAAAGTCGGCCTTTCCTCCCAGTTGACTGATTCTTTCAGCAATCATTAATGCATGACCCTCTTCACTTTCAGCATGCTCTTTAAATTCAGCGGCTACTTGCGGAAAATCGATTCCTTTTGCGGCGATTTGATGGTGTCGGTATCGTAGGACGCAGAGAAGTTCACTCGCCAAAGCCTGATTCAACAAGAGGCAGGCTTGTGTCAGATCCAAAGGGTAGTCTATTGTAACCGCGCCGCTCTCCAATGATTTCATTGCGTGCTTTCGTATTTCGAGAATATCAAGGGTTGATTCTTTGTTTACTGAGTTTTCCATAGACATTGCCTCTTTCTAAATAGTTATGAGTTTTGCTTCATGCAGCCATCCAAAATATTTATTGCAAGAATGTGTCCAAATTTGATTCCTATAAAATATGTGTCCTGTTAACCAAGAGGCGCAGAGCGCAGAGCGCAGAAATAAGATGAGTTTTCCAGTTTGGGAAAATTCCCGACTCTACGATCATCGTATTAAGTGGGGAAATGGGGCAAAAATCCTCGTAGTATATATTCATGGTCAGTAGATCTTTCATCAGTTTGGGAATCTTAAAGGCATCGGGTGGTTTATGACTTGAGCCAGTTATCAATACATTGCCTTGACGGTATCGACCCGCATTACTGTCTTCAGTTTCTTTAACAATCAAATGCAGGAGTGATCCATGTGGCCAGTAGGCGACAAAATGGCGACAACACGATGGCAATCGGCAAAATCCCATTGTTTTAGATGGAGACACGGAATAAGTTTTACACAAAAATATAAATGTTTATCCTATTGTCATTGCTGGTGATTTGTTTGGGCTTTTCGATGAATTTCTCAATTTGATATTCAAGTTAAGTCAAAATCTGTCGAAAGTTAAACGTATGGACAAAGAACCTGTTTTAGAACATTTAAAAATTTCATGTGGTGAAAATTCTTGGTTTTTTAAGGCATCAATGTGTTTGTATTTTCGAAACTTCTTGTTATTGTTTTCATTGAGTGTTCTGCCTGGATGTTATTTGAATGCTAGTATTCAAGACATGAGTCCTACTAGTTCAACATCCCCCTCTTCCAGCCTTTTTGATAAAGTGACTGGTGCGGAGTTTGTTGCTGGAAGTAGTCAGTATGAGCACACACTCCTTCGAAATTACAGAAATATTTCTTCTGTTGGAAGTATCTCCAAAGAAATTCAATCAATCACTCCTCGTGGGTACAAGGCCTTTTCTTCTGTGCAAGGGACCTTGATTTCCTCCAAGGCGGCGAGCCCATGACTAGTCAATTGTGTTCTATTCTCCTATCATCGGTCGTTGTGATATTCATAGGAATCCAGAAAGCCCATGCAACGGGGGCAGGGATTACTTATCACGGTAGGCTTATAGATCCCAATGGCAATCCCGTTGTGAGTAGCAATGTTCAATTTCGGTTACAGATCAAGACTCCTGGTAATGAAAACTGTTTGATGTATGAGGAAGTCCAAAATAAAGATCTCTCTATGACTAGTGGAGCTTATGCGGTGACTATCAATGATGGCACGGGATCAAGGCTTGATTCTACAGGATTTGCTCTGGATCAAATCTTTGCGAATCGAAATTCGTTTACCTTTGCTGGAGGCAATTGCGCCGCTGGGGCAACCTACACTCCCAATGCAACGGACAGTCGGAAGATTCAGGTTTTCTTTAATGATGGAACCTTTCCCATAGGCCAGTGGGAACCCGTGGCTCCGATGGCAATTAACTTTGTTCCTATGGCAATAGAAAGCATGCAAGTGGGTGGTTACAAGAAAGAGCAACTTATAAAGATTGCTGATGGGGTATCGACAACAGGAACAGAACTCAATAGTGCTTCATGGACCGAGCTTCTAGCTTTGATTGGTGGAACCACCACTCAGTATGTGAAATCGGGATCGGCTAATTTCACGGCAGCTCCCCAGTGGAATGGAGTTCCTTCGGGAGCCAATGATCTTGTCAACAAAACCTATGTGGACGCACAGGTAGTGGCAGGTTTACCCAATGTGGGAACTCCAGGGACTTATGCGAAAGTAACGACAGATACAAAGGGCAGAGTGACAACAGGAGCCGCCTTAGTGGAAGCAGATATCCCGACACTTTCCACTGCGGGAAAAGTCAGCGGCAGCGCTATCAATGCAGGCACCTTGGCCGGAAGCACCGCCATCAATTCCTCTGGAAATCTTGTGACCACGGGCACAGTTCAAGGAGCCACAGTGAGTGCGACGAATCTGCGAGCCTACAACGGCGCTAATTATGTTCAACTGGCAGCGCCGGCACTAGGTGCTGGAAATTTGAATTTCATACTACCCTCCACAGATGGAGCTTCCGGTACTTTGATGAAAACCAACGGATCTGGTCAACTCAGTTTTGGAACTTTAAGTTCATCAGATATCCCTAGCTTGGATGCTGGAAAAATCACGACAGGAACATTGCCTGTGGCTCGAGGTGGAACCGGACTCACGAGTTATGGGAACAACAGTGTATTGGTTTCGAATGGCACAGGCTCTGCGATAAGTTCATTGAATTGCACCATCGGACAAATCATCAAGTTTGATGCCTCTGGCTTTGCAGGGTGTGGCACCGATAGCACCGGTGGCTCTAGCCAATGGACAACCACGGGGTCTGATATTTATTACAATGCTGGGAAAGTGGGGATTGGACTGACGACTCCAGCTGCGGCGCTGGATGTTCTTGGTGCAAACACCACCGTTGGCAATGCCCCGGCAGCATTTATAGTCAACGGTGGCACATCAACTGCCGGCAGCGGAGCCAGTGGTGGGGCCATAGGTCTCAAAGGTGGTCTGGGGGATCGTGGCGGCAATATTTATCTAACAGGAGGTGACAATACTTTTGGCGCCTCTGGCGGATACCTGACGATAGAGGGCGGGAATTGGGGCGGACCCGGCGGCCTGGTCACTTTGTCTGGCGGTCTCGGGAAGAATGGATCTGTTGGTGGCACTTTATCACTCAAAGGGGGCAATAACTTCGGTGGTGGTCAAGGGGGGACGATTGATTTAGCTGGCGGCACCGGCACCGCAAATGGGAACGGAGGCGACCTAACTATATTGGGAGGGGCAAAGGCTGGGTCTGGCGCCGACGGGAATGTTCTTCTTGCCACCACGCGTGGCAACGTCGGTATAGGAACTACATCACCAGCGGCCCCCCTTGATGTGGCGGGAGATGTGAAGATTGGAAATAGCAGTGCTTCTTGCTCGTCCACAAATAAAGGATCAATTCGTTACAACAATGCCTCGAGTGTTCTTGAGTTCTGCAATGGCACGAGTTGGAATCTGATTCAGGCAGCGGCTTGCAGTGATGCGACTCCGAATGTTTTTGTGTTCACAGACCAATCGAATCAAACAACTTCAACACAAATTACTTCAGACATCGTTCAAGTGAGCGGCATTAATTGCACCATCCCCGTCACCGTTTCTGGAGTCGGCTCACCCCAATTCCAAATTTGCTCAGATTCCGGGTGTTCAAGTGTGGTGCAGGGCTGGACGAGCAGCCCTTCTTCCATTGTCAGCGGTCAGTACTTACAGGTTCGTCAGACCAGTGATGCCGCAGGTGGGGCTACAAGCCAGGCCACAATCATTGCGGGGACGACAGCCAGCATCTGGAGCATCTCAACTGCCGGTGGTGATTGTGTGGGAACGACTCCTCCCGTTGGTACTGTCTGCGCTGATGGCACCATCTACGCGGGAATTTCCCCTGACACTTCAGCGAAAATGTTCACCACCCGATGTGATTATGGACAGACCTGGAATGGCTCTGCTTGCATTGGTTCAAGACTTCCTCAGAATTGGAATAACGGAACGTCAAATTGGACAACGACTGGCTATAGCAATAGCAACACAGGTAAGGCAAATTCTGCGGGCCTATTTACAAGTGCTGATGCGAGTTCCCCTTATGCTGCAGCAACCATTTGTGAAAACCTAAATCAAGATGGCCACACGGATTGGTATTTGCCATCGAAAAATGAATTAAACATCATGTATGCGGGCAAAAATACGATCCGAAACTTTGATACGAGTGGAACTTATTATTGGTCCTCGACGGAGAACAACAGTTTCGACTCGTGGAACCAGCGGATCTCTGACGGCAGCCAGAACATCGCCAGCAAGAACAACGCCTTCTTTGTCCGCTGTTCTCGTAGATAACTTATTCATTTAATTATTTAATCATTTTTTTTGATTTCCCCCGCACTACAGTAGATGAAAATGGCGCAAACAATTGTTCGTGAGCATTTGCTGCGCGGGCCTAAGTAGAAAATATTAAAAGCAGGGTAAAAATAATTTCTTTCATGGACCGATTTTTATACAATTGGCCCGTTTTTGAAATTATTTATATCGACGAAGCTGGCTTCGAAAATAGCTTGTTACTAAAACGTCGTTGGCCACTGTACAAACAGCTCCTGCTAAGGTGCTTACCGTCATGGTATTTGTATCAATTTCAATCTTGGCATTTTTAGGAGATGAATCTGTAATGCTTATACCAGGAGGACATGTTGACGACTTGGCGGCCTTCAGTAATCCCATTTCTAAAAGATCACCATTCAAAGAGTAAGGACCCGTCAGGGAAAAAATGCAATCTGGACTAATTGGTATCGTTTGTGTCATGGTTCCTTGTTTATAAAGGATATAGCTGTTTTTAAGAAATTGATAGGCAAATGGAGAAACCGCTGCGCCACTTTTACATGTCATAGTTTTAAATGACCAGAGACCTTCAAGGTTTCCGGCAAAACCTAGGGTAGACGTCAATATAATTGCTGTAATTAGTTTAAAAATCATTTTTTTGCCTCTTCTTGTTATGTTGTTAACTACAGATTGGGCTATCATTTGATCGATGTTAGAGTCAAATTAATTTAGGTTTTTTATCTAATGACCGAGTTTCAATATCAATTTGATTTCTTCTTGTGAAATAAGATTTTTCTTCATATTTATTCAGTTGTGATCGTATTAGATTGGAACACTAAATAAGTTTTACACAAAAATGTGAATGTTTATCCTATTGTTCGTACTGGTGATTTATGTAATCAAATCGGTGACTGCGCGGATGGCACCATCTACGCGGGAATTTCCCCTGACACTTCAGCGAAAATGTTCGCCACCCGATGTGATTATGGACAGACCTGGAATGGTTCTGCTTGCATTGGTTCAAGACTTCCTCAGAATTGGAATAATGGAACGACAAATTGGACAACGACTGGGTATAGCAATCACAACACCGGTAAAGCAAATTCAGCTGGCTTATTTGCAAGTGCTGATGCTGGCTCTCCCTATGCAGCGGCTACGATTTGTGAAAACCTGAGTCAGGATGGCCACACAGATTGGTATTTGCCATCGAAAAATGAATTAAACATCAAAGAACAACGCCTTCTTTGTCCGTTGTGCGAGGAGATAACTTTTTCTTTTATTTCCTTAATCATTTTTACTTTTTTGATTCCCACAGTGGAGCGGGGACGCGGAGTTTTTAAAAAAAAAATACCTTGTTTTTTATATTTCACACGTTAACATTTTAAGTGTGAAATATATTTATATTCTTTTAATTTTTATCGGTTCTACTGCTTTTGCCACAATTGACATTGGAGTTGGAACTTCCAGTTATACTTCAGGGCGAGCCGCACCTACCTTGGCCTTAGGGGTTGATACGGGAAACTGGGGCCTATTGTACAGAAGCGTTGGCGTTCAAACGACTATTTATTCTCAAAATTCTTGGACTATCGCAGGCATTAAAAATATTTACGCTGAAAAAATGGGCATCACAACAGCATTCATGGGTGCTGGTCTTGGCACTTGCTATATTTTGCGTTCTTATAGACAATCACCTTCCTCGACCACAGATTCCTATAATGAAACTGTCATAGGTCCCCATTTGCTATTTAAAATTCAATTTGGTCCTGCCTTTTTGGCTTTTGATACTCTCCTTGGGCTCTCTACAAATATTGTTCAGCATATTTTACTGAATTTTCAAGATGTCTCGCATATAACATTTGGGATTTCGTTGTGAAATTATTAGTTATTCTGATTCTTTCTTTTTTTATTTTCTCTTTAAACTCTGTAAATGCCGAGCCAATGCAAAGCCGCATTGGACATCTGTACTGGGGATTAGGTCCTAACTTTGGCCTTTTAGGAAATGCTCGCTTAGGTTTTGGAAGCGTGGAATTAGGGGTTCTGCAAAATACAGGATTTGGGATCGTGTATGTGAATAGAACTCAAACGTCTTTGTTTTTTCAAATTGGCGCCCTGACGACTGATGGTGGCGGCGGTATCATTGGCGGGGGCGGTATGGAGTGGAATACAACCTCTTTTTTTAGATGGAGAACAGATATCACGGTCAGCACTGACAAAGCTTTTCAAACTCAGGGGTTTGTTAGCTTCGGGGGAGTTTTCATTTTATGAACAAGCTTACAAAATTTTTTACATGGCTTTTCATTCTTTTGATGTCTTTTGGTTTTCGTGTGTTTCCTGGTAAGTGGGATGTTTCAAAATCGGACCCTACTATCTGGATAAAACTATGCAGTGGCTCAGCGATAGTCGAAGAAAATGATATTACCGAAAATGACCCCTTGGCCGGTATTTCAGGATTAACTTTCAATCAAGTTATTCAATCTGTGATCGATGATTATAATAATGTTCCCAGCTCTTATTTAAGATTAGCACTTTATCCGTCTGATCCTAACAATCCAGGGACTCCTGCTGCAGGCGATTCATCCTTTACGACGGCTTTGGCAGAAAAAAGAACGATCGAAATTTGCTTTGGCGAAACCAATCCCACCGCTGGCATTTCTGGAGGCTATGCTCAACCAAAATACGAAGGTGGCAATCTTATTGGCTGTAACATTCAGGCAAAAAGTGAATACGCCAAAAAAGCTAAATTCTTAACCCATCTTTTAACACATGAACTAGGACATTGTTTTGGGCTTATGCATCCTCAAGAGGGCACTAAATCTGTTATGTCGTATTTTTACAAAGATCTGATACTGCGCTTAAAAAATGATGACTATGCAGGGCTTTCTTATAAATATCCTGAGGATGATGAATACTCTAAAGAGTCCTACACTATGGGTCTTTCAGGATGCTCCCCCAAGAACTGATTTTTGAGTCTAGACTCTGATCCAGATTCTATATTATTCATAGACTATTTTTAGACAACTTTTATTTTTTTAAATGAAATTTAATATTACGCTTTACAAATACAGCTAGAGTTTTTCGAATGTCTTTTTATAAAATGCTAAGAGAAAATTTAGCAGCATTATTAGAACCAGTGGGTGGTTCTGTTTTGTGTGATGGAAACGACTAGTCATGAAATGGCCAATGTCGTTGCTAAAACTGAAAAGCATTCGGAGAGTTTGTTAGATCAAGCAAAGCATCTTCAAGAAATTACGAACACCTTGTCTTTCGTCGTCGTTCATAGTAAAAATTAACAACATTAAATTCGAGTTTAGACTAAGTTTTAAAATTAGTTTATACTTAGTACCTTTCAATCAAGTATTTCCTTTGTGTCGTCACTTTCAATATTACATGAATATTACATGAATATTATATGAAAATTACTTTAAGAAAAGTGGTAAGATTCTTCACTTTAGAAATAGTTGCAGTTGAAAATCTCCACATGAAAGTCCAAACTTTCCCCAATTGTAAATTGTAAGTGACTGAAACCTCTTGAAAAAAGTCGGCATCCCTATTGCTTTGTTACACTTCTCAAATACAGCCACTTAAGAGGCACGAACGCTTTCTAAAGGTGGATTTTTTGTTGAAGCAATCTTCTTGGAGGCTTTAGAGGATACTTCAAGTTTCCCAGTTGAACTGTAATAAAAAAAATTTAAAAAAGGAGAAAAAATGACAAAGATTCTAGTGGTTCTGTCAGTATTAGTTTCTGTGGGTCTTTCAATTTCTGCATATAGTTGGACGACGACTCAAGATGCTGCAAGTAGACTGGGTGCCGAGCAAGTTAGAGAGATTACTTTCGACAAAAACTCAAGTAACCTTTCCGATTCTCTAAAAAAAGATATCAGGGAAGTAATAAATGAGGCATCTCAAAAAGGGAAGATTGTTGAAGTGAAAATTTTAGCCTGGTCCGATAAAGAATACCCTCCAGAAAATGGGAAACAAACAAAACAAGAAGTTGGCCTTGCAAAAAACCGTCTTAAAACACTTAAAAAGTTTTTAAAAGATGAGTTAAAAGTTTCGAATGTTGAAACTCACAACATGACAGAACGTCCGAATGCACTACAAAAATTACTTAACACCAATGATGCCAAAGTAAAAACTGCAGCAGAATCAACAGGTGCTGCTCCGACTGACGGCAATACGGGATTATTTGAAATGAAAGCACAGGCCTCAAAAGCTTCAATCATGGTATTCATGAAAAAATAGGAATTATTTAAATTCTATTCAATTCCATTCCATTCTTTGCGGAGTCTCTTGGAATATGGGTTCGATGATTTTTTTCAGAGCCTTTACTTGTTACACCATGAAGCCTTACCAAAAAATGTTCCGTTATTAGAGTCATCAACACCTACACCTAAATCATTATTTTTATATGTAAATAAATAAAAATTTGTTGTTTTATTTTTGAACAAACCTGTATAGCTCATCACGGATGCAAGATTTGATTCAGTTATTCCAGAATAAGTGAAATATCCTCCAGTCGTAGGGAGACTATTAGATTTAATGTTCGACATCTCTACAGGCGCTTTCGGGAATTGAGAAGAAATAAAAGTTAGCTTCCCATCAAACATATTCACAGTTAGCGTGAATTTATTTTTATTGTTAAAGTCGCAAACACTCAATTGCGAGTCTTTAGCAAATGAAAATGAGGATAACAAAAGAGTCATAGCCAAGGGTAAAAATAGTTTCTTGTTCATAAATTCTCCTTTATAAAATAATAATTCCACGGGATTTATCTCCCACTTTTCAGTCTGTAAGATTAATCAGTAAGATTAAACTGGAGCGTAATATAAATTATTTCTTTAAGGTTTTCACCTGTAGAGATTTAGACAGAATGACAATTTGGGCGCGGCTCAGGCCCCGGCACGCAGTGGCGCTACCTTCTCTACCAGAACGTTGGGTTAGGTTACATTACATGCCAAAACCAGTGGTCAGATTATTTTGCTTTTAATTTTTCGCCTAAGATTTTTAGTTTTCCTGCAATTTCATGCATTTCGTCGGTATTTCTGAGGTTTAAGGGTTCATCAAATTTATTGCTAATTAAGCTTTCGACATATCTGTTGATGGCAATGAAAGGACCTACAAAACGGTGAGTGATGATTAAACTTGAGAAAAAAGTCACAATAAAAGACATCAGAAAACAGATGATCCCAAGCTGAATCGTAAAATCAGTCATGTTTTTTAATAGCCCCATATCAATTTCATAATCAGCTTGAGTTGAAGTAAAACTTTTAAGCTGATAAACAAAGATTAAATTGGTTAATAATATAACACCAGAGACAAACAAGGAATTTAATATGGCGTACTTAAATTGAATTCGGGGATTGGATACAAAACCAAAATAATTTCTAGCAGGGCTTGCCATTAAATTCCTCCAAACAAATTTAATTCTATAGTTTAAGAGCCTGACCCCAAAAGGTCAGATACAAGGCGTGATTCCGTCAAAAAATTCGTGGAGGCTTACTTTATGTAAGTTGGAACGAATTTTTTGACGGGCCAACGAAGTAGATGACCCTTTGGGGACAGGCTCTTTAAAGTCTAATTTTTTTTACCTTGGTTAGCAACAGATTGAATGGCTTTTTCTACCTCTTCAGGATCACCTAAAAATTTCTTAGAAATTACTTTAAAGCTTTCGTCCAGCTCATAAGAAATGGGAATTCCTGTTGGGACGTTGACTTGCATGATTTCTTCAGGACTGAGACCCTCTAAATTCATAATTAAGGCTCTTAAAGAGTTCCCATGGGCCGCAATTAATACTTTTTTGTTCCTTTTTAAATCGGGAACAATTTTTTCAGTCCATAGAGGAATAAATCGAGCGACGGTGTCTTTCAAGGATTCAGAACCTGGTAGGTCCTTCAATGCCACATTTTTATAACGAATATCATTTTTTGGATGCCGGGCATCCGTTAGGCTCATTTCCGGGGGGGGAACATCATAACTTCGGCGCCAAATTTTAACTTGTTCCTCGCCATGTTGTTGAGCCATTTCCGATTTATTCAGGCCTTGCAAATTTCCATAATGTCGTTCATTCAAACGCCACTCCTTTAGGACAGGCAGCCATACTTGATCTGTTTCTTCCAATATAAAATCTAAGGTCTTAATTGCCCGCTTCAATACGGAGGTATAGGCCACATCAAAAATAAGGTTCTCTTTTTTTAAAGCCTGACCGCCCTTTTTTGCCTCCATCATTCCTTTTTCTGATAATCCAACATCATGCCAACCTGTGAATCTGTTTTCTTGATTCCAAATACTTTCCCCGTGTCTAACAATAACTAATTTATGCATATTTTTTCCTCATTCTTCTTCTGGTCCAATACTTGGCTTCAATCTAGTATAATAAATAAAAAAATCAAGATACAATAACGTTTGTTATAAAGATCTTGTAAGTCATAGAGCATTAACTAGTGACGAATACATGACTCTTTGAAAAATTGTTCTGAAATCAGAAAGGAACCACCCTCCATGAGTTCAATCACCCATGCCAATTTACAATATATTGAATCCCTCTACCAGGATTACCAGGCAAATCCTGAATCTGTTTCTCTTGAATGGAAACGATTTTTTGAAGGTGTTGATTTTGTTCAAGGTGGCGCCCTTGGGCTTTCTGAGAAAGAATTGGATGTCTATCATTTGATTCAAGCTTATAGAAATTATGGTCACTTCGAGGCTTCGCTTGATCCCTTATCTAACACGCCCCCTTCGAGTGAACAGCTCTCACTCAAAAAATTTAATCTCAATGAAAAAGATTTAGAATCTAAATTCCAAATCGGCAGTATCGTTGGCAAACCCAACGCCAGTCTCAAGCAAATCATAGCTCATTTAAGATCGGTTTACTGTGGACGCTTGACGGTCCAGTGTGCCGAGGCTCTGCCCGAAGTTCGCAATTGGTTTATCAAAGAATTTGAAATTGAAAATCCGAAATTTAAGCTCACTCCTTCAGAAAAAAAAGAAGTCTTTCATTCTGTAGCCAAAACAGAAGCCTTGGAAAAATTTATCCATACCAGGTACGTGGGAACAAAGAGATTTTCAGTTGAAGGTGGCGATTCTTTAATGCCCATGTTAGAAAGCTTGGTCCAAGAATGCACGACACTTAAAGCTGAGGAAATCATGATTGGCATGGCCCATCGAGGGCGTGTAAATGTGCTTGCAAATTTTATGGGTAAGGGTCTTGAATATATTTTTGCTGATTTCAATGGACCTACCGAGCTGGCTGAACCCATTGATGATTTTGATGGAGATGTTAAATACCATTTGGGTTATGTCGCTCAAAAAGAAACTCCCAATGGAGTGTGCCAGGTGACCTTAGCCTACAACCCCTCACATCTAGAGGCCGTCAATCCTGTGGTTTTGGGGATGACCCGGGCGGCGCAAAGAAGACGTAAAGACACAAAGGAAAGAAAAAAAGTCATCCCTGTCCTGATTCATGGGGATGCCGCCTTTGCCGGTCAGGGTGTCGTGCTTGAAACTTTTCAAATGGCTCATGTTAAAGGTTATACTGTCGGCGGAACTCTACATATTGTAGTCGACAATCAAATTGGCTTTACGACCAATCCTGAAAACCATCGGTCTTCCCACTATTCTTCCGATGTGGCGAAGGTCCTAGCGACTCCTGTGTTGCACGTCAATGGAGACGATGTGGAATCCTGTGTGCGGGCCATGAAGATGGCCTTGCGATTTCGTCAAGAATGGGGTCGCGATATGGTTATCAATATTGTTTGTTACCGTCGATTTGGTCACAATGAAGGGGATGAACCTGCTTACACTCAACCATTAATGTATGAAATTATTAAAACTCATCCCACCTTGCGCGAAATTTATGGAAAGCAATTAATCAGAGAAAATATCATTGATCAGAAATATTTTGAGGATTTTTATCAGAAAAAAATCGATGACATTCAATTAGTCTATGAAAATACAAAAAAAACTCCACCCAAAAACAAACCCTATAAATTTGATGGTTTTTGGAAAGGTTTCAGGAAGGGTTCGAAATCTGATCTCGAAAAAGAAGTGAACACTCAGTTTGATCTTAAAAAATTAAAAGAACTTTGCAAAATTATTTCTGAGGTTCCAGCAAACTTCACACCTCATCCTAAATTGGTGAAGGGTCTTCTTGAAACAAGAAAGTCCATGTCTGAAGGTAAACAACTTCTGGATTGGGGAACCGCCGAACTTTTGGCCTATGGGTCGTTATTATCTGAAGGAACCTCCGTCAGGCTTTCAGGACAAGATTGTGTCCGTGGAACTTTCACCCATCGCCATGCCGCACTTTACGATTTTAAAACAGGCGAATCCTTCAAGGCCTTAGATCAAATCAAAGGGGATAAGGTTGAGTTTTGTGTTTATGACTCCATTCTTTCAGAATATGCCGTTCTGGGTTTTGAATATGGAAATGCCACCTGTGATCCTACCTTCTTAACTATTTGGGAAGCTCAGTTTGGTGATTTCTGTAATGGAGCTCAAATTATCATCGACCAATTTTTATCAGCCGGAGAAGCGAAGTGGATGCAAATGACCGGACTCGTCTTACTTCTTCCCCACGGTTATGAAGGGCAAGGTCCTGAACACTCCAGTGGACGGTTAGAGCGATTTTTACAGCTCTGCGCCAATGGAAACATGCAGGTTATGAACCTGACAACTCCAGCTCAAGTTTATCATGCATTAAGAAGGCAAATGAAAAGAGATTTTAGAAAACCCCTTGTTGTGATGTCGCCAAAATCTTTATTACGTCACCCCCGTGCGGTTTCCAGCTTAGAGGACCTAGCTCAAGGAAAATTCCAGGAAGTCATCAAAGATGATAGTGTTAAAGATAATAAAAAAGTAAAAACTCTCGCCTTTGTTTCTGGAAAGTTATTCTATGAATTGCTTGAAGAAAAAGAAAAACAAAAAAAAGAGGATCTTGCCATTGTTCGCGTTGAACAGATTTATCCTTTTCCTGAAAAACAAATTTTAGAAGTGATCAAATCCTATTCTCAGTTAACCAGCGTGGTGTGGACTCAGGAAGAACCCAAAAATATGGGTTCTTACCAGCATGTTTATTTTAAATTTATGGACATGTTCAAGAAAGAGAACTTAAATTGGAATTTGAAATATATCGGACGACCCGAAAGATCTAGCCCTGCCACAGGTTCAATCTATCGACACAAAACCGAACAAAATGAAATCATTCAAGGTGTGATGAAGGAGTTAGTATGAATATCGAAGTCAAAGTCCCAGCTGTTGGAGAATCGGTGACGGAAGCAACTATTGGAAGTTGGAATAAAAAAAATGGGGAGTTTGTTAAAAGAAATGATGTTTTATTGCTACTCGAAACAGATAAAGCCAGCGTTGAAGTGGTCGCTGAAAATGAAGGAACGATTCAGATACTCGCGGCCGCTGGACAAGTTGTGAAAATTGGTGCCACCGTAGCCTCTATCGATACAGAGGGAAAAGCTTCGGCAACGACCACGGCATCCTCCACTTTGGCATCGCCTACAGCGGCAACAGCTCCGACACAAACTTCAGCAACACTAAGTCCTGCGGTTCAAAGAATCGTCACCGAAAATAATTTAAAACCTTCGCAAATTTCTGGAACGGGTAAGGACGGCAGATTGACTAAAGGGGATGTCTTAGCCGCCATCGATACAACGAAACAAGTGCCTGTACCTACGAAAGCGGCGGCGGTGAATTTATTTCCAACAAGCTCTCGACAAAGCAAGCAAGGGGATAAAAAAATTATTCCGATGACCACCATCCGCAAGAAAATTGCCGAGCGATTGGTTGAAGTGCAAAACACAGCGGCGATTCTCACCACTTTTAATGAAATTGATTTATCAAAACTCAATGAGATTCGAAATAAGTATAAAGATAAATTCAAAGAGAAATACGGAATCTCCTTAGGAATGATGGGTTTGTTTACCAAAGCGGCTATCGAGGCCCTTAAAGCCTACCCAGCCGTGAATGCTTTTATTCAGGGAACTGATTTGGAATATCATAATTATTACAATATTGGAATTGCAGTGAGCACCGAAAAAGGCCTCATGGTCCCTGTGATAAAAGACGCAGACCAGATGTCGCTACCAGAGATTGAAATGGCCATCAGAGAATTTGCTTTAAAAGCAAGGGATGGAAAAATTGGAGTCGATGATTTAACCGGTGGTACTTTTTCAATTACCAATGGGGGTGTCTTTGGCTCTTTGATGAGCACTCCGATTTTGAATCCTCCCCAAAGTGCCATCCTAGGAATGCACAAGGTGGAAGATCGGGCCGTTGTTATCAATGGTAAAATTGAAGTGAGACCTATGATGTACGTAGCACTTTCCTATGATCATCGGATTATTGATGGCAAAGAAAGTGTTAGTTTTTTGGTTAAGATCAAAGAAGGGGTTGAAGATCCTGAAAGACTTCTCATTGGAATTTAAGACGTCTTTCAAATTTAAGGAGAGCAAATAGAATGAGCGAAACTCAATATGATTTGATTGTTATTGGCAGCGGACCCGGTGGGTATGTTGGGGCCATTCGAGCGGCGCAATTAGGCTTAAAAACGGCGGTTGTGGAAAAAGATAAAAATTTTGGTGGCACTTGCTTAAATGTAGGCTGTATTCCCTCTAAGGCCTTGCTGGAATCCAGCGAACACTACCAAGCGGCGCTCCACGAGTTCAAATCCCATGGAGTTGAAATTTCGAAGGTGGATTTAAATTTATCACAAATGCTTTCTCGAAAAGATAAAGTGGTTCAGCAAAATACCGAGGGCATAGCCTTCCTCTTTAAAAAAAATAAAATCACGCCTTACAAGGGATATGGAAAAATCACTCAACCAGGTACGGTGCAGGTAACTGCGAGCGATGGTACAAGTACTGTTTTAACAGCTAAAAATATCATGATTGCCACGGGCAGTGTCCCTTCCGAATTGCCCTTTCTAAAATACGATGAAGAAAACATTGTTTCCAATACGGGTGCCCTCACTTTAAAGCAAGTCCCTGCCACCTTGGTAGTTGTTGGTGGCGGTGTGATTGGCCTTGAGCTGGGATCTGTATGGGCTCGACTTGGCTCTAAAGTCACGATTATAGAGTACACCGATCGTCTGGGAGGCACCACTGATGCCGAATGCATGCAGGTTCTAAAAAAGAATCTACAAAAAGAAGGTATACAATTTTTGATGTCTACAAAAGTCTTTGCCGCAGAGAAAACGAGCAAAGGCATTGACATTGAATATGAATCCTTAACCGACGGGAAGAAAAATAAAATTTCTACAGAGGTGGTTTTAGTTGCCACGGGGAGAAAACCCTTTACTCAAGGCCTTGGCTGCGAAGAGCTTGGAATTCAGAAAGACCCTCAGGGGCGCATCAGTGTTGATTCCCACTATCAAACAAATATCAAAGGCATTCATGCAATTGGAGACGTCATTCACGGTCCAATGCTCGCTCATAAAGCTGAAGAAGAAGGCGTCGCCTTGGCTGAATTACTTGCTGGAAAAGCAGGGCATGTTAATTATAACACCGTCCCTGGCGTTATCTACACTCATCCCGAAATTGCCACGGTTGGGATTTCAGAAGAGCAAGCAAAAAAGGAAGGGCTAACCGTAAATATTGGAAAATTTCCATTTTTAGCCAATGGCCGCGCTCGAGCGAAAGGTTTTACGGAAGGTTTTGTAAAAATCATTGCGGATCAAAAGACAGATAAAGTTTTAGGTGCTGCGATTGTTGGTCCCAGCGCTTCTGAAATTATCCACGAAATTGTAGTTTGTATGGAGTTTGGTGGAAGCAGTGAAGACCTAGCACGCAGTTTTCACGCCCACCCCACCCTCAGCGAAGTCATCAGGGAAGCGGCCCTGGCGGTGGATAGACGACAACGACAAATGTAACTGCGATAGCAAAAAAAATGATAGTGAGCCATTACAGATAGTCATAAAATTAATAAAGATCGTATTAAAAAAGGGAATTTAGATGAATCAATCAAAGCGGCTAGGAATTTTTCTATTTGTATTGGGAGTTTTAACAGGATCTTTTTCGGTACTTATTTTGAATTATTTTAAACCTTTTAATACTAAATATGGGAATATCCGTGAATTACTAAGAAATAATAAACCAAAATCATTAGCAGATCTTTTAATGGGTGGCAGCCCCTTTGAAGAGTTCTCAAAAAAATTCTCAAATTCGATGGATGAAATGGATAATGAAAAGCCCAATGAAGATCCGCAAAATTTTCATTTTAATTTTGGAATAAATAGTGATCAACAGATAGAAACTAGTGAAGATGAAAAGTTTTACTATTTCACCCTAAAATTAAATGACCTCAAAGCAAAAACTCTCAATGTGAATGTAGAGAATAACCAAGTCATTATCCAGGCACAATTAGAAAGTAGCCAGTCGGATGAAAACTCATCTCACTCGGTCTCTCAAAGCTTCACAAAATCCTTCCCTGCGCCACCCAATGCCCAATTAGATAAAATAGAGGTGGAAAATAAAGATTCCAAAGTACTCATTAAAATCCCCAAGACTCAGTAGAAATTCTCGTTATAAATACTTCTCGTCAATGCTTGCAACAGGAAGACTTTCTGCCTGTTCTCGCTCTGCCTGAGCGAGCAAAGTCGACAAGTATCTTTCGGTATAACTGGGAACGATAACCACAATCTTTTTTCCAGCATTTTCAGCTTTGGCAGCTATTCTGAGGCCAACAGCAATGGCAGCTCCCGAGCTTATGCCTACAGGGATTCCTTCTTTTTTTATCACTTCACGGGCCGTGCTTAAGGACTCTTCGGAAGAGACCTGCTCAACAGCATCGACAATTTTAGAATCATAATTTTTAGGAATAAAACCGGCTCCAATCCCTTGAATTTTATGAGGTGAGGGTTTACCTCCACTCAACACTGGGGACTCCGTTGGCTCCACGGCAATGACTTTTACAGAAGGTTTTTTTGCTTTTAAAACACTTCCAATTCCCGAGATGGTGCCGGCGGTTCCTACTCCACTCACCAGAACATCCACTTGACCGTCGGTATCACGCCAGATTTCGAGCGCTGTGGTTTCTTTATGTATTGCGGGATTGGACGGGTTATCAAACTGAGACGGCATAAAGGAATTGGAATTTTTTTCGTTTAATTCCCTTGCTTTGGCGACAGCACCTTTCATACCTAAAAGACCTGGTGTCAAAATCACCTTGGCACCCAAGAGCAATAACAAAGTCCTTCTTTCTTTTGACATGGTCTCTGGCATCGTCAAGGTTAAAGAATACCCTTTGGCGGCACAGACAAAAGCTAATGCAATACCTGTATTACCACTTGTAGGCTCAATGACTTCCATTCCTAATTTTAATTTTCCACTGAGCTCAGCTTGCTCGATCATATTTAGACCAATGCGGTCTTTGACTGAACCCAAAGGGTTAAAAAATTCTAATTTTAAAAGCAATTGTCCAGGTAAATCCTTACCTAATCGTTGCATTTTAACCAAGGGTGTTTGTCCAATTGTTTTGGTAATGTCTTCAAAAACTCTCACAGCTATATTCCTTTTACTAAAAATTTAAAATATTTCTGAGGGGCAACATCTAACTCCATCTTCATTCCTGTTGAATCTTTAACGGATTTAATCGTTGGATTCTTTCCTGGCCTAAAATCTTTTTTTAATTCATACAAGACATGTTTTTCTTCACCGGTTGTCTCGCTAAAATAGGGAACATCAAAAGACTCAATAATTGATTTTGAAGGAATAAATCCTTTTACGGCGTTGATTTGCTCGATAATACAGACAGGACAATTTGTAAAAGTATATTTGACTTTTGGATTTGAATTTATCCAAAGTATCCAATTTCTAATTCCCATGGAATTAATACTGGTGATTTTTTGACAATCCACTTTGACAGCTTTGTTTGGATGAGACTTTAAATTACTTAAAGAAAAGGACTCATCAATAATACCTTCAAAATAAAAAGTTACAAAAGTCAGCTCTTCTACTTTTTTAAAAGAAAACTTTGGCAAAAAAACTCCTGAAACTCATTATGAGTAATTCAAACAGCACTCATCAAGGAAAAAATTTAGAAATAAAAATTTATAGACTTCGCATGAAGGTAACTTCAGTAAAGCAAGTATTTCGTTCTTTCCTTAAGCCAATTTCTTTCATCCTCTTGACACATTTTTTCAAAATCTGAAATTTGCGAGTTTGGATTATCAACCCATTCCCTTAACAACGTACTTCCATTGATAATGTCTATGGCTAACTTGTCATCAACATACTCGTAAGAAAAATTTCTCCAAATTGGGTACTCAGGGTAAATAACTCTCAAAGATTTTAAAAATAAAACAACAAGCCTATATGGCTGGAATTCTTCTTCTTTATAAAAACTACCATCGACATGGATTTGAATTCCGCTGCAAAGTTCTTTCTGATGTTTATTAAATGTAGGCTCAAAAAAACAAGGTCTCAACAAACAGCCTTTCATCCATTGTGGAGCCATTTCATTCATGAGTTTCAATACCTTGGTCATATTAATTTCTGGAGCTCCAAATAATTCTAAGGGTCTCGTCGTTCCTCTTCCCTCAGAAAGGGTGGTCCCTTCAAACAGTACGGTACCAGGGAAACATCGAGCCATAAAAACATTCGATGCGTTGGGGCTTGGATTTACCCACGGTGTGTTTTCAGGCCATGGTTTTTTAAAGCCGTAATTTTCCATTTTAATCAATTTTAATTCCAACTCGAATTTAAAATGATCTTTAAACCAAAAAGCGATTTCACCCAAGGTCATTCCGTACCTCATGGGAATTTCAGCGGCCCCCACAAAACTTTGCCAGCCCTGGCGTAAGGTTAAGCCTTCGACTTGTCTGCCAGCTGGATTTGGTCTATCCAGAATCCAAAGTTCTTTTTGATGGGCCTGACAAGCTTCCATCATGTAGAGTAAAGTCGTAAGAAAAGTATAAATACGAGTTCCCACATCCTGCAAATCGAACAAACAGACATCAAAGGAAGTCATCCACTCAGATTTAGGTCTTCTCACTTTTCCATAAAGGCTATAGACTGGAATTTTATGGATCGGATCAAGATAATCGTCACTTTCAATCATGTTATCTTGTTTTTCACCCCTCATTCCATGCTGAGGACCAAAACAGGATACCATTGAAAATCCATTATGGATCAAAGCATCCAGGCTGTGGGTTAAACCTCTCGTCACGGAAGCTGGATGAGCCACCAAGGAAACCCTTTTATTTCTTAAATCATTTTTAAGTTGAGAGTTCGAAAGTAAAACATCTATTCCAAATTTAAAATCTTGATGATGGCTATCTATATTCATATTCAAATTATTTCATTTTTTGATAAATTGTAAAGTTATTAGAGTCATGAAAGTCTGGCTTTTCTAAAGAATGTTGTTGAGACCAATAAGTGATCTGTTCTTCGCATACAATGATGGAACAAAAGTTAAATTCAAGCTCATCACCGACTTTAAATAAAGGATTTAAGTCTATTTCTATTGCTAATTTGGAGACTCCGCTTGAGCTTAAGTCATAGGAGTAATTCCTGGCAGGAATAAAAGAATACCTAATTTTTTGAATTTTATCTTCAATTTGAATTGGACTCCGGTATTTCACAAATTTATAAAAATTCCAATTGCCGAGGGTGTTAACATTGAATTCAAAATATTTTTCCTGATTTTGTTTTTTAACAAAAAACTCAAAGCAAGTTTTTTTCCACAATTCATCCATTTGATAGGAGCGATCAAAGGTGGTTTGTTTAAGTAAGTTCAAATCTTGAGATAGAGGGGGGTAGAAGGAGTCCATTTTTCTTTGTGGGTCTTCTATTAAAAAGTTAATTTTAAGAACTCCAGACTCAATTTCTGCCTGAACTTGAATTTTAAACTTTTCAACAGCTTCGCTGTTTCGATTTGCTTCGCTGTTTCGATTTGCTTCGCAATAGGGTCTTAACGTGATAGTTTTCATTTCTTACTCATGATCTCCTTATTTATTTGGGAAATACAATCGATTGTCCCACAATCCCTTATTAAAATACTGAATGGAGGCTTTGAGCTTCCGGTCTAGATGATCCACATCTTCTTTTTTTTCTAACTCCAAATTATCTGTTTTGAGATTCCAGTCTGTAGAATCAAATATTTTTACTGGATCCCTTTGATTCCAAAAAAGAATATTTTTTTTATTTATTAAGAAATAGTTGCCATCTTGAAAAAGTGTCACCGTTTTTTCAGGATCTGGCTTAAAAACACTTTCTCCTAATAAAATCTTTTGTTTCATTGGCAGGTTTAAAAAATCCATTACTGACGGCAAAATATCGATATGCTGGACAGGTAAATCTAAATCAACTTGTGGCCACTTAAAATGGGGATGATAAAATAGAATAGGAACTTTGTATCTGCCTATTTCATTATTAAACTCAGGGAGTAAATTCTTTTGGGTATGATCAGCCGTAAAAATAAATAAAGTATTTTTAAACCATTTTTGATTCTTGTAAGTTTCAAAAAAGATTTTTAATGCGTAATCTGTGTACTGAATAGACTCTAATATTTCCAATGGTCCTTTTATAAATCTTCCTTTTAAAGCCTCAGGAACCGTGTAAGGATGATGAGAACTTAAGGTAAACAAAGCCGAAAAAAATGGTTTTTTTCCGGCCCCCAATTTTTCGCCAAAAAATTTTAAAAAGGGCTCATCAAATATTCCCCAGACTTTATCATTGTCGTCACTTATCCCAGGATATTCGCTTGCCCCGAAATATTTTGGAATTCCTGCACTGTTAATGAATTTGTCAAAATACATAGTTCCATTATGGCCCCCATGAAAAAAGCTGGTTTCATAACCCAAAGGCTCTAACAGTGAACCAGCCCCTAAAAAGTAATTTGAAGAAAATTCTGATGAGATAAATGGCTCACTCATCATCGCTGGTATTCCTGCCATGATCGAAGATATTCCCTCGATAGACCTTCTTCCATTGGCAAAGGCATTTTTAAATAATAATCCCTTTTTAGCTATATCATCCAGAAAGGGGGTATAACCTTTTTGATTATTTACATCTCCCATAAATTCAAAGGCGAAACTTTCAAGAATAAAAATAACCACATTTTGTCTTTCTAATGGCCGATGTCCCTCAAGTAGAGATTTTTTTTCTTTGTAACCATTCAGAAGGGAGAAATACTCTTCTTCTTTGGCGTAAAATTGAACAGGAGAAATTTTGTCTTTATCTGCACTTTTAATTATGGAAAAAGTGGAGTTCAAGACCAGATTATTCAGTACCGGAGAGGTAAACACACTTGCAAAAACAAAATCGATGGGTTTTAATTGTATGCCTCCTCTAGCAAAAACAATCAATGGAATCAAAAATAGAAAATGGGTCAAGGCATAGGAAAGTTTTGAGTTTTTAGGATCATTTTCAAATTTTATAACCTTAATAAATCTCATCAGAAGATAAATAAATCCAAGAATCATGAGACAAATAATAAAAATCCAGAACCCGTAGGTAGAAAAAAAACTGGTCATTTTCCCTTTGGCTTCGGTAAAAATAAAAAGACCAGCCAAAGTGACTCGCCTGCCAATAAAATTAAAAAACTCGATATCAATATAATTTAAAATCCAAAAAGGAATTTGAATAAGAAGTACCGAAAAAAGGAAAAATTTTTTCCAAGTCCGGGATTCCAACCAAATACCAACAAGAAAGGTCAAGAGAAACGCGGGTAAAAACAATAGTCCCACAGCACACAAATCAAATCGTAGACCTATAAAAAATGCATAGGTGATATCAATGAAATTCATATTTTTGAATTGGTTCCAATTCCAATACAAAAAACAAGCCCTCAAAACAGAGTAACTGAACATTAAAATTATCAGAGCCCAGAAATAAACCCTCAAAAGTTGCCAATTTAAAATTTTTTTTTCGAAATTCATTTCTCTATTCTTTAACACAATAATTTTGCCCATTAGTCTTGCATTTAAATTAGTTTTTATGTTATAGGATCAGCCTATGACTCAAGACGAACTTTTATTAAAGTTAAAATCAAAGTACCCTCAAGCTCATATTAAAGTCCATTCAGAGGACAATGTCCATTTTGAAGTTTATATCGAGAGCAGTTCTTTTGCCGGCTTAAGTCGTATTGAACAGCATCAACAAGTCATGATGGCTGTTGATCAAGAGCTTAAGAGCGGGGAATTGCACGCCATCGCCATCAAAACAAAAATTATTTAAATGAGGAGCTTCTATGCCGTTAGTTAAAGAAAAAATCGATAATCTATTAAATGAAAACAAAGTAGTTCTCTTTATGAAAGGGACGAAAAATTCTCCTATGTGTGGCTTTTCTGCCAGAGCCTGTGCCATTCTTCAAGACCTGGGTGTCCACTTCCACGATGTCAATATCCTGGAAGACGAAGAAATGAGAGCTGGAATCAAGGAATATGGTAACTGGCCAACCATTCCACAGCTTTATGTACATAAAAAACTAGTAGGCGGTTCTGACATCATGATGGAAATGTACGAGACTGGCGAGCTTCAAGATTTATTAAAGTAAACCCTGTTTAAAATAACATCCTATGAGAGATAGGACAGCCTAGGAATTTTAAATATGAAATGTAAATATGAAATGTAAATATGAAATGTAATCTAGCTACTTGGGACCGCATTTTAAGATTTCTCCTAGGAGTTTTGACTCTTGCCTACGCCATTGCTGGCGGCCCTCCATGGCTTTTTCTTGGAATTTATTTTATTTTTACCGCCGCGTGGGGATTTTGCGCCCTCTACGCTTTTTTTAGGATTCAGACTCTAAAAGGCAATGTTTCAAGGGAGTTCTTTAAAAAATAGTTCGAACCAGAGATTGAAATTTTGAGTAATTTCCTATTAAATGCCCCTATGAATTTATTAAAATTAAACCTCGCTAAAAATCAAATTTCTACTGATCCTGAACAATTAAAAATTTATGGAAAGGATTGGACAACTTACTTTGATATTCAAAGTTCTGCCCTGGTCTTCCCCGAAACCACTGAAGATGTTGTCCAAATTGTCCAGTGGGCCAATAAAGAAAATGTAGCTCTGGTGCCCTCGGGCGGTCGAACAGGATTATCTGGCGGGGCTTGCACCATCCAAAATGAAGTGATTGTTTCCTTTGAAAGAATGAACCAAATTTTAGAATTTGACTCCTCTGAAAATTCAGTTGTTTGCCAAGCGGGAGTGATCACTGAAGAACTGCAAAATTTTGCCAAAAGCAAAAATTTATTCTATCCGGTTGATTTTGCCGCCCGTGGCTCCTCGCAAATTGGAGGAAATATTGCGACTAATGCGGGTGGAATTAAAGTGATTCGCTATGGTCTTACCAGGGACTGGGTCACGTCCTTAACGGTTGTGACTGGAAAGGGTGAGGTCTTAAAACTCAACAATAATCTTGTTAAAAATGCGACCGGTTATGATCTGAGACATTTATTTATTGGGAGCGAAGGCACCTTGGGTTTTATCACCGAAGCAACCATACAACTTACAAATCCGCCACCTCCCTTGGAAGTTCTTTTACTGGCATGTAGTTCTATGGAAAATGTTCTTCATACCTTTAGACTGTTCAATCAAGAAACTTCACTGTCTGCTTTTGAAATGATCTCGGATATCGCTCTTGAAAAAGTTCTACTGAATACTCATTTGCCTTCCCCTTTTGAAAATAAATATCCTTTTTTTCTCCTTGTTGAAATAGAAAAACCCTCTGAAGAAGCTGAAAATAAAATTCAATCCACCCTAGAGACAGCCTTCACGGAATCCTTTATCACAGATGGCTTGATCGCTCAATCAGAACAACAAGCCAAGACGTTTTGGCGCTACCGAGAAGATACCAGTGAATCCCTAGCTAAATTTTTTCCTTATAAAAACGATATCTCTGTCAGAATTTCTAAAATGATTCCCTTTATTGCTGAATTGGAAAATATCATCAAGACACATTATCCTGATTGGACCGTTGTCTGGTTTGGTCATGTAGGGGATGGAAATCTTCATTTAAATATCTTACGCCCGCCAGAAATGACAAAGGAACTTTTCGTACAGGAATGTCGTAAAGTGGATATTGAAATTTTTCAATGTTTGAAAAAATATTCTGGCAGTATCTCTGCAGAACATGGTGTCGGCTTAACAAAAAAGAATTTTCTTCACTACAGCCGAAGTCCCGAAGAAATCCAAATTTTAAAACAGATCAAAAAGATTTTCGACCCTCAAGGTATCATCAACCCTGGGAAACTTTTGGATTGAACTTTAGGCAGAAAAAAGAAAACCAGCACTTCGGTCAGCACCACAATCCTACTGAACTCCACCCACGGGATTAACAGAAGTTTTTTGACTTCATTTTTATCTTGAAGAGCCTTAAAAACAGGAGGTGGATTTTTCAAAAAACGAGAAAAATCCACCTCCTTTTTTTGTCCATTAGTGAAGGTAACTACGAGATTACTGGATACCAGGATGATTCAACAGCTAGAACTTGACTTGTTTGCCGCTTAGGAAATAAAAACAAAAAATCATTCTGGATTATTTTTAAATAAGGAAAAAATCGACTATGAAGCAAACAGCAAAAATTGTGATTTATACTAAGGTCCCTTGTCCTTATTGCGATAGGGCCATCAATTTATTGGAAGAAAAGAAACTAGATTTTTCTGAAATTGATCTTACAGACAAACCGGATGAAATTCAAAAAATTAAAGACCAAACAGGATGGCGAACAGTTCCTATCATATTGATTAATGATCAAGTCATTGGCGGTTATATGGATTTAAAAGCACTCGATGAAGAAGGAAAATTAGAATCCCTGCTTTATTCCAGGTAATTAGCGGTTGAGACTTTTTGGTATCCTTATTTTCTTAAATATTGCCATCTTTAGCTACTCCAAACGCAATTAAACTTTCGTTTAGAGTAGCTAAATGAAAGTTTAGTTGCGTTTGGAAAAGGAGCTTGATACTCTTAAGTTGGGGGCCCGTGGTGATCAATAGAACTTTTTGGGAAGATAAGATAGATGCTTTGTGGAAAGAAAAAAATCTGATCTGGATTGCAGGAGTCAGGCGTTCTGGAAAAACAACTCTATGTAAAAATTTAAGATTGCCAATATACGACTGTGAACTAGGCTCTGTTCGTCTTCAGCTCGAAGACCCAGAGACATTTTTTACTAATATGAAATCACCGGTTATTGCTCTTGATGAAATTCATAAATTGCCTGACCCATCAAATGTTCTTAAAATTGCAACTGACCATTTTCCTAAAATAAAAATTATTGCAACAGGTTCGTCCTCTATTCAAGCATTGAATAAATTTAAAGACTCCTTAACGGATAGAAAAAGAATTCTTTTTTTTACCCCAATGAACTCTGTCGATTTAAAAGACTTTGGATTAAGTCTTAATGAGAGAATGATAAAAGGAGGTTTGCCGCCGGCAATTCTGTCCGAACGCTTTAATGAAAACTTTTATCAGGATTGGATTGATTCCTTTTGGGCTAAAGATATTCAGGAGCTTTTTAAAGTCGAAAAACGTCATGGTTTTATAAAGTTTTTTGAACTTTTAGCCCTTCAATCTGGAGACTTATTTGAAGCTACGAGATTTTCTAGTGAATGTGAAGTGTCTCGACCTACAATTCAGAAATATCTTGATATTTTGGAGTTAAGTTTTATTGCTTATCGATTGCGTCCTTTCCATAAAAACTCAGGAAAAGAAGTCGTTGCGGCCCCAAAAGTTTATTTTTTTGATACAGGATTTATCAGCTATTTTCGCGGTATTTCTCAGCTGTCTAGTGAGCTTAAGGGACATTATTGGAAAAATCTAGTGCTTAATGAACTTCTATCTTTCTATCATCCTGATTCAATTTATTATTGGCGAGATAAAAATCAAACTGAAATAGATTTTATTTTAAAACTAAGAGGGCGTGACCCTGTTACCATAGAATGCAAATTGCAAGCAAAATCATTTGCAACCAACCGGGTGGAAAGTTTTAGAAAAATTCATAACGGAAATGAGAACTGGTGCATTGCAACTGATATTAAAGACTCCTATTCTAAAGACATAAATGGGCATCAAATTAGATTTTTAAATATTCACCATCTTAAAGATCTTGTGAAGTAAGAATCTTTCCTTTTATCCATTGACCCATATTTTCAATATATCCAAATGCGGCTGGTACCACGATAAGTGTTAATAAGGTTGAGCTCGCAACACCTCCAATGATGGCAACCCCCATGGATTGTCTCTGCGCTCCAAGCTCCGTCAAACCAATAGCAATAGGTAAGGTTCCTGCTATTAATGCCAGAGATGTCATCAAGATGGGACGAAGGCGGGTCTTACAAGATGTCACTATCGCCTGGTTCATGTCCATTCCTTGATCTAGAAGTTTCTTTGAGTAATCCACTAATAGTATCGAATTTTTAGCCACCACTCCTAAAAGCATTACAATCCCAATTAATGAAAAAATATCAATCGTTTTATGGGTGATAAATAAACCTCCCATCGCGCCACTTACGGCTAAGGGCAGAGCTAACAAAATAGTGATCGGTGTGATAAAGCTTTCGTACAGTGAAGATAATACCAGATAAATAAACAGAATTCCTAATCCCATTGCTAACATCATATTTGCCATTAAATCTTTAAAATCTTCTGCTTGACCTACGAAGGCGTACTCGACTCCCAGGGGTGGTTTTAACTCTGCCTTTAAAAGTTGCTCAATCTCTTGAGAGGCATCACCGAGTCGCCCATTGGCATCCAAATTAGCGGTGATAGCAATAAATCTATTTTTATTTTGTCGATTTATTTGTGAGTAACCAAAACTATTTTCGCCTTTAGCCACTTTATTTAAAGCTATCATGTTGAAATTAGAATTAGGAAGAAAGGTTGAGTTAAATTGCGTTCGCAAGTCTCTGTCAGCCTCTTGAAACCTAAGTCGTACTTGATATTCAATACCATTCTCTCTGAAAATGGCAGGTTCAGTGCCTTCAGTGCGAGCTCGCAACTCGGCCCCTGCTGTGCCTGTGGAGATGCCTAATGACTCTGATTTTTCTCGATCAAAGCGAACATGATATTCCGGTTTTCCACTTCGAAAATTGGTATCGACGTCCACAAATCCTTTAATTTGAGAAATTCGAGATTTGAGTTTGTCTGCAAATTGAGTCAGAACCTCCAAGTTTTCACCCGTTAAATACAGATTTAATGGTTTTTGTCCTGCACCTGAAATATCAATATCAGTTACGGCCAATACAGCTTCATCATGAAAAATCTTTAATTTTTTCCTGATAATATCCTTTAACTCAGTTGTGTTTGCCTTTCTTTTATTCGCTGGAACTAGTTTAATTAAAAAGTTTCCTTTATTCCCTTCTCCTTCATTGTTTCCTACCGTTCGGGCTACAAAATCTATAGCCGCTTCCGTACGAATCAAGTCTTCCACTTTTTTCATAAATTTTTCTGTTTCAAAAATCGAAGTTCCTACGGGTTTTTCCACACTGACTGCAAATTCCCCGATGTCATTGGGAGGCAGAAAAGTTTTAGGCACATATTTTCCCAATACCAATGAAAAAATAAAAACGATCAGTGCAAGCAACAAAACGGATTTACGGTACCTTAAAGTAAAAATAATTGTTTTTTCATACAACCGCTCAAGACCGGTCTGCAAGCGATCAAACTGTGCCAATAGTTTGGCTATGGGTCCTTTGCCTTTTTCATGTTCATTTTTTGTTGCTAGATAAGCTGACATCATTGGCGCCATGGTAAAGGCATCAAATAAGGATATCAGCATCGTAAAAACAACGGTCAATCCAAATTGACGAAAAAACTGACCGACCATCCCTTGAACAAAAGCAATTGGACCAAAAACCGCAACAACAACCAAAGTCGTTGCGATTACGGCTTGGGCGACCTCCGCAGTTCCTTCAAGAGCCGCTTGAAAAGGTTTTTTACCCATTTCTAAATGTCTAAAAATATTTTCTCGTACCACAATGGCATCATCAATTAACAATCCCACGGCAAGGGACAATGCCAGAAGTGTCATGATATTAATTGAAAATCCCATGATAAACATAATGACAAATCCACCTAAAAGAGAGTTTGGTAACGCCATCCCAGTGATAAAGGTAGATCTTACGGACCCTAGAAAGAAAAAGACAACGACAATACATAACAAGATTCCAAAAGTGATGCTTTCTTTGACATCAGCGATATTCAGTCGAATAGGTATAGAGGAGTCTCTAATGAGAATTAATTTAGCATCTAAGTTTTTGCTTTTTAAATACTCATTGATCTTTTCCATGCTCGCTTTAACCGCATCGCTGACGGCAACTGTATTGGTTCCACTTTGTTTGAAAACATCAAGAAAAATAGCGTTCTGATTGTCAATACTTGAAATTCTTTTGACATCAGCTAAAGATCTTTCAACCTGGGCAATCTCTTTTAACTTAACAGAACGATCGGAACCAAGAAAATTAATTGAGATATTTTTGATTTGTTCTAAATCAGCAAATTCCCCTAGGGTTCGCATCACTGTTTCTTGTTTTAAGGTTTCCACTTTGCCAATGGGAACATCTTTTGAGGTCTCCTCAATTCTTCGAGAGACTTGTAACATGGATAAATTTCTATCTTGCAGTTTAGTTTTATCTACTGAAATGTGAATCTCTTGTTTTCTACCGCCAATGATATTTAGCTGCCCCACATCGGGAATTCGTTCTATTTGCGCCTTTATCTGTTCATCAACAATGTCATAAATTTTTGCGGCATCCATCTTAGAAATAACGGCTAAGGTGATAACGGCTTGGTCGGCAGGATCAAAACGTCGAATGATAGGCTCTTTAATATCATTTGGTAGTTTTCGTCGCACATTGCTGATTCGATTTCTTACCTGCTGTTCCACTTCCTTAATATCCGAGCCTAGTTTAAATTGAAGGATAATAATGGAAGCGGAATCTAAATTATTTGAAGTGATAGTTTTTAGTCCAGACAAGGAGCCCAATTCATCTTCAATAGGTTTGGCAACTTGTTTTTCAACATCGACGGGAGAAGCTCCCGGATAGGCTATTTGAATAAAAATCGTTGGAAAGGTCACATCTGGAAATAAATCCACGGGCATTTTTTTCAAACAAATATAACCTAAAATGAGCATCAAACTCACTACACATGTAATAAAAATAGGACGCTTAATGGATAGCTCAGCTAAATTCATATTATTCCTTAATCTCTGTAAACAACAGTCCCTGAGTTTCAAGTTTTCGTTGCTCGGCTTTCAATTTGATGAGACTTAGTTCAGATTCGCTTGCCTCTTGTTCTGAAGTGATAACCTGAGAGGTAATCGATCGTCCTTTCGCTAACTTATCTTGCTCCGCCTTCGCTCGTTCTCGTTGATATTCGGTAACTTTAGCTAGAGCATTGATTTTGTTTGTAAGTTCATTAAATCGCCGATTTAATTCGTCCCACAAAGTTTTACTTTCAATTTGTTTTCGTTTTAGCTTCAACTCACTGACTAAAAGTTCTTTTTCAGATTGCAAGGTCAGTGCATTCTTTGCGTCGGTCCCCCATAAATAAGTCCAGGTCAATGCCAATTGGGTTGTAGGGGTTTGGGTTTTTGTTAATTCCCCTCCTAAAGAAAAAGCGGCTTTCGTTGTGTCATAGGCGTTGGTGTTGTACGAAGCTGAAAGTTGTAAATCAGACTTTTGATTTTCAGAAATTTCATTGACCAGAGATTTTCTGAGGGCTGTTTCTAATAAAGAAACTTGAATTTCCATTCGAGAAATATTTTTTATTCCAGGCAAATAATGGATCAGTGATCGGCTTTTATTAATATCGCCAACAAAACCTGGGCTCACTTCGTTTTCTTTCAATTCTAAAAAATCTCGTACTTTTTGATTATTGCTTTTCTTTTCGTCTAAGCTCGAAATTAATTGTAATTCTCTGCTCGCTTTTAAAGCTTTGGCATTCATTAAGTCAGCTCTATCGGCGATACCATCGGCATACCTTTTTTGGATCCAATTTTCAATTTTAGTTGCTCTTTGTAAAGAAGCTTCTCGCTGAAGGACTTCTAGATCTAAATAAAGTGAATCCCAAAATAACAATTCCGCCTCGAAAACTTGCTGCTTTTCTTGTAATGTTAATGATACTAATTCCAGATCTTTCTGGATGACTTCTCGTTCTCGCCGGATAGAAGTTAAGCGTCCCCAGGAATCTTTCAATAGCGATTGCGAAAGACTGACCCCCAAGGATCCTGTTGCATACTTAGCGTAGGAAGAAAAGATGGGGCTCTGAATCCCATTGTTTTCAACTTCCATTAAATCTGTGGAAATTTTTATCTGCGTCCCTGTAGCTAATTTCTGACTTAATCCCAAAGAGTATTTTTTACCCAAGGATTCATTAGCAGATAATTGACTGGGTTGTTTTTTATCTGATAAATACCCGGCACTTAAAAACAAAACAGGAGCGAGGGAAATATCTCCACTTTTCTGCTTTAACAACGAGGCTTCCTTGGACTCTGGATATACCCTAAATAAGGTATTCTTTGCACGGATATTAAGGATGAATTCTTCTAAGCTCATAGGCTTTTGTGATTGTGCTGAAGACATCATTACGGTTAAAGTTACAAAAATACTAACTATCATTCTATTTTTTTTCACACGATGATCCCTTTAAAAAAAATTTCATAAATGGATTGAATAAATCTAATTCTATCCTTTGGAAAAACAAAAGTATTTGCCATCAAATCCCATTTACATTCCTTTTTCGACATAAAACCCCATATCGATTCCGTCAGAAGAATAAAAAAAACTTTTATTGGAATCTTTTTTTTTATTATTTTTTTTTGTTGAGCTTTTTTCATAATCGACTCAAGTAAGACAACTAATGGCTTAATAGATTCATTATGAATTTCTTTAGCAAATGGCATTCCTTCTAAGGTTTCCCGCTGCATGATTTTGGCAATATATGGATTTTCTAATCTCATATCCACAAAGATAGAAATAAATTTTTTCATTTCTCTTTCAAAAAGAATTTCATTTAAATCCTCAGCGGAAAGACCTTGGATAACCTTATGAATTTTAGATGAAATTAAAAGGGAATGTTCTTTGATGATAGCTTGATACAAGCCTTCTTTGCTACCAAAATAGTAACTTATCTGACTCACATTCTGCTTGGATTCCTTAGCTATGTCTCTGACGCTGACACCCTCAATACCATAATCGGCAAAAAGCCTAAGTGACTTTTCCATGATAACACTTTTTGCGCTGTTTTCCTCAACTTTCATAGACATGACCACCATTTCAAACGATTGTTTGAAATAAGTCAATCAAATTCAAGCAATCGTTTGAAATTGAGAATTCTATTTAGACCGACCTAAGTCGAAATTTGAAATTAAATTCAGACTAAGCTCACGACAGAAGCTATCAATTCCAGCCAGTTTGTTCATTTTGTGCAATTATGATTGATTTGTGCATTTTGTGCATTTCGTTCCTAAATGTAAAGACAGGCGAAAGATCCTGGAAGTAAGAGAGTAAAGTTCCTGCGTCAGAAACTTAAGCAGATTAATGGTGTCAAATTATCTTGGCTTTAGTTTTGCTTAGCTTGGTAATTGCTAAGTAGAACAGATAAGTTTTCTAATCAATTAATCAAATAAAACAAAAGGGGGAAATGTGAAAATGGTATTAAATCAACTTGCGTTAGCAACAATGATTCTATTTATGGGAGTATTAAATTCAGCAGTTGCGAGGGACAGGGATCACCGTGGGTACGGCAATTATCAATGCTCATTTGAAGATAAAGGCTGGGAAGAGCATGGAGGTGGCCATGACAGTTGTGGAGAATGCTTAAAGCATCATGGAAAATGTATTAGGACATGTTACGAAGAGACCTATAAGTGTACTGTTCTCGGCACTGATCGTTATGGGACCACTCGTGAGTTTATTGAGGAAGGTTCCTCTCAGTGGAGGCTCGAACAGAAGGCTATGGATCGTTGCGATTACTTAAGATATGAAAGATGTGAACCCAAGGGTTGCCAAAAAGAAACAAATGTCATATCTAGAAATCGTTGTTAGGGGGCTTGCTTAAAGCATTGCTAATTTTTTTTATAGACAAAAACTCAGCTTTGAATTTTAATGACAATTGAAATTCAAAGAAGGGATTTTTATGAATCAAATGGTATTTTGTTTAATATTTTTGTTCAGTTTTGGAGCTCTTACTTTGGCTCACGCTCAGCAGCCTAACCAGATTTTGATTAATGTCGAAAGGGAAGATTTTAAGCCTCTTCAGGCAGTGCAATGGAAGGTTCTTGTTGGTAGTTCAAGTCTGACGATGCAGAATGGGAGTATCAGCCGAACTGGTAATGGCCTGGGAGTTGGGATTGAAAGAATTTTATCTGATAGATGGTCCGCTGGGGCGAGTTATGCCAATATGCGAGTTATCGCTAGTGATTCTAGTTTTTTAAATCAAGATGATTTTGGAAATCAAACAGCCCGAGAATATAAAGAAAATATTCATGTTCTTTCAGCCTATGGAAAGTATTCCATCGTTAACCTTTCTGTAAACAAATGGAATTTAGTCCAAGTAAGTTTGCTTGGAGGAGTTATGGATACTTCGGCAAGTACATCGAAGACCTTATTAAATTATGGAGCTGCTGTATCTTATAATTATGATAATTTAATTGGTTTTGAATTAAACACCAAAGTTAACCAATATGCTGAATCGGCAACAAGTGCCAACCTTATAGGGTATTTTTAGCATTTTAACTATAAATGATGGGACTTCTCTATAATTTTATCGCGTTTTAAGATTAGAATTTTTCTTCCAGATTGATCAACAAGCCCATCCCGTTCAAACTGAGCAAGGGTTCGCATGACTGTTTCAGGAGTTGTGCCGGCCCATTGTGCTATTTCTTTTCGAGTCCATTGTTGATCTTTAAATTGGTCTTGTAAAAACAAAATGGCTTCGGCAACTCTTTGAGGGGCCCCTTTATCAATTTGGTCTATCCATTTTTCTTCAGCCTGGCGTAAGTCTTTGCAAATAAATTGCATAAATTTTAAAGAGGATTCGGGATGTTTTTTTAAAATCTCAATGAATTCATTTTTTGGGATAAAGCATAGATCAGAGTCTTCAATGGCGATAGCATTCGCTTTATAAGATTCGCCAGCCAAAAGAGATCTGTACCCTATAATGCCACCAGGTCCAATAATTCTTAATGTGTGGGAATTTCCCTCACAGGAATTGACTTCCAATTTCACTAATCCCGATTGGAGAATAAAAATTCCCAAGGGTTCATTGCCCTCCATAAAGATAGATTGGCCGTGTTTGTATCTACATTTTACTTTGATTTTATCTAATAGAGTGCTCACTTCAGAAAAAACACATAACACACTCTCGGTGTGGTTTTCGCAATTTTCACAGGAGTCTTTCTTTAATGACATAGGGTGGTTTTAAATGAAAAAAAAATAAAAAGCGAGGAATTATTGACTGCAATGAGTCTAAACATTTTGGAAATAGATATTTTTGCAGAATCGGTATTGCCAAAGTCACTCTTTTCAGACTTTAATTGATCTCGAGGCGGTGTTTTGATGAACAATCTATATAGTAAGATTCTCATTGCAGTGCTCTTAATCAGCCTTAGATTGTATTCAACCGTTCAGCATTCGGGTTCGGCCCCAGAAAACAATCAAGCCTACGATCATTATTATTTTTTTTCTGATAAAACTGTGGATCGTCGTCGCTTTGAAAATCCAACTGAGTTTGCAAGAAGTGCCATAAAAACAGGATTGATTCCTGTAACCAATCAATTAAATTTATTAATTTGGCAGAAATTTCATCAACCCCTACAGGTACCTCTAGTGCCCTATGATAGAGTGAAGCAATTTGGTACCTGGATTGTCGATAGCAGAAATGGCACTTGTTTAAACCAAAGAGGAATTGTGCTTGTTCGTGATTCAAAAGATCCAGTAGGTTTGGTTCCAGGAAATAAATGCTTTGTTTCTCAGGGTAAGTGGCTAGATCCCTATAGTAATCGGTTATTCGTTTTATCTAAAGAAATTCAAATAGACCACATGGTCCCATTAAAACACGCCTATATTGCGGGGGCATGGAAATGGGATAACAAACTCAGATGTCTGTATGCAAATTATATGGGATATAGAGGTCATTTGGTATCGTCTTCGGCCTTTGAAAATTTATCAAAAGGAGACTCTTCCCCCTATAGTTATTTACCTCCTAATTCCAATTACGTCTGTACCTATCTGGCAGAATGGTTAAGAATAAAATTGATTTGGAATTTGGCTTTGATTCCTCCAGAAGTTCAGGCAATCGCGGATGCTTACAAAAAATATAGCTGTAGTTCGATCCTATTTGAGGTTAGTTTAGATGAATTAGCCGCCCAAAGAAAGTGGATGAAAGATAATTACAATCTCTGCGATTATAATGTGGCTCCATCCTATGAAAAAAAACAGGTAAGCCCTTTGGAACCTAGCTTGCCAGCGACAAGTATAAGACATTAATTTATGTTATGATAAAAAATATTATTGCCCTTTTTTTAATTTCAATTTCATTAAGTCTTTTTGGCTATTTATATTTAAAGACAGAGAAAAAGCCACTAAACCCATTTCAAACATATCTTGTAAATGAAATTGAAAAAAAAGAGATGAGCCATGAGCTGCCAAAGGATTGGAGCTTAATAAAAAATGTAAAGTATAAATATCAATCTAAAAAAAGCAGTCATTTGTTGGGCGACCTTCCGTTTATAAAGATAAATAAAAAGGGGATTTATAGATTAGAAATTGTATTTATGGATGAACCGGCCTCGACAGAATTCATATTGATTCAATTTAATTTAATAAACATCAAAACTAACAATCTTATCCATGAGTTTTTTCTGAGGATCAACACAAAGCAGTTTTAACCAACGAGCGCCTCGTATTTGGATAATAACTCATATGTATTTTTAGAAAGTTTATTATCTTTAACAAAAAGAGAAATTTTAGCAGATAAGAGTGTTTTGACTTCTTGAGGCAATAAGTTTGAAATTTGAAATGCCGAAACGAGTCTCGCAGCAACTTGAGGATTGAATAAATCAATTCGTTTTATAACCTCCAGATAAAAATCCCAGTAGTTTTCTTTAGAGTAAAAAACATAAATATTTTGTCCAAAAGTACGAATTAAAGAATAAACTTGATTTGGATTTTGAATATTAAAACCTTCACTATGGTAAATTTTTTGCACAAGTTCGAAAGTGGTTTCAGAATTAGTGTCGGCAATGACTTGCATCCATTTTTGGATAACCAAGGGCTCATGTTCCCATTTTTTTAAAAAAGAATTCATTTCCGAAATTTTGTTAGTATCATCTAGCAATCGCATTCTAAACTTAAAATAATTAATTTCTTGGTTAAAATTATGGTCTATTTTGAGCTCCGAAAGCAAAGCTAACAGATTCTCATTTTGGTCAGAGAAACATAAGAGTTCGAAAAGATTATTTAATAATTCTCTTTGGGCCGCCATTTTGAAATCATATGCTGGAGCTGATTCTAAGATTGAAATTTCATTTTTGAGTTTAAGCAAATAAGATTTAATTTCTTGAAAACTTGATTCAACAATATGTTTTTTTATGAAATTCTCGATCTTTTGTAAAAGACTTGAATCGAGAACTTTTATATTTTGGATGACAATTTGAGGGTTTGGAAATAGTAATAATTTTGATTTTACGATAGCGGACAAATTTTCATTTCTAATACAGGATAAAACCAATTCACTGAATGTCTTTAAGTATGAAAGAAGATCCTGATCTTCATCAACCAATTCCATGAGGTTCCTATGCGGATCTATTTTAGCACTCTTATAGATTCCATTAAAGAGCTGAATGTAAATAGTAGAAAGTGATTCCCTTCGGTTGAAAGTGTCATCGTCATGATTTGCCAGAATAAATAAATCGTCTAAAGTTCTTTCCCAGGTTACTTTAAGTGGGGAAGAAAAATTTCTTAAAAAAGAGATAACTGGTTTAGTGGCTAAATCATTCAGCTGTAAAAAAAACAAGGGTTCTTTTAAGTTAATAAATTTTTCCCCATCCGAATTGATATGAATGTCTTTGTTAAGAATATCTAACTTATTTCCGATCTTGTCGAAAAAATCTATAAAAATAGGAAAATGAAATAGATTGTCTTTCTGTTCAATCGAAAGAGTGTAGCTTTTGGTAGCTTCATTGAAAGTCTCTTTAACGATGATTTCTGGAGTTCCGGAAATCTCATACCACCGACGAAATATTTCTGACATGATTCCAGAGTCATCTAGAATAATTTTTCTAAAATCGTCAGTGGTAATGGCCTGACCATCAAATTTATTAAAATAATTGTTCATGGCAATTAGGAATTGTTTTTTTCCTAAAAGATTTTTCATCATGCGGATGATCTCTGCACCCTTTTCATAGATAGTAGATGTAAAAAAATTATCAACGCTGAAACAGGAGTCTGGTCTCACTGGATGGGCGTTGGGGCCAGCATCTTCAGGGAATTGTTTCTCTTTAAGGGTGTCGACATCTTTTATCCTCTGTACCCCTTTTTCTGTCATGTCTGCTGAAAATTCCTGATCTCGAAAAACTGTTAAACCCTCTTTCAAAGAAAGCTGAAACCAATCCCTTAAGGTGATGCGATTCCCTGTCCAATTATGAAAATACTCATGGGCGACAACAGATTCAATATTAAAAAAATCCATATCAGTTGCTGTTTTTGGATCAGCAAAAATGAGTCGAGAATTAAAGATATTTAATCCTTTATTCTCCATGGCTCCGGCATTAAAATCATCAATAGCTACGATGAGATATTGAGATAAATCATATTCACGATGAAAGACTTGCTCATCCCAGAGCATGGCTTTTTTTAAAGAATCCATGGCATGATGACAACGAGACTCTTTTCCATGGTCGCAATAAATTTCTAAGGAAACCTTTTTCCCAGTCATTGTTGTAAAACTGTCTTTGATGTTGCCAACATTTCCAGCAAAAAGCGCAAATAAATAACAAGGTTTTTTCCAAGGATCCTGCCAGGTGACTCGATGTCTATTTAAAGAGATATCCTTTTTGTTAATCTGTTCTCCATTTGAAAGTAAAACTGGAAAAATCGTTCTGTCAGCTTCAATAGTAACTAAAAAACTTGTCATGATGTCAGGGCGGTCGGGAAAGTAAGTTATTTTTCTGAAGCCCTGAGCTTCGCATTGGGTGACAAGGTATTTATTGCTTTTGTAAAGACCTTCAAGTGACTTGTTGTTGTATGGGTCGATTTCTGTTTTAATTAAAAGTTCAAACTCCATTTCCATTGGACGGAGCACAAGTAGTTCCTTGTCCGTCTCTAAAGTGAATTCATTTGGAGTCAGAACATGATTGTTTTGAGAAATACTCAGAAGGGTTAATTGAGAGCCATTTAAATAGATAGGCTTAAGTTCAAAAAGACGATAACGTGATTTTTGGGTAACGAGGACTTTGTCTTCCCAAATTTCAAAAATGAGCTCTGTAGATTTGATTTCAAAATGAGGAGCCTGGTAGTCTTTTAAAAAAACTTTTTGAGATGTAAGCGGATCTGTAGTCATTTAAATGTCCTTAGCTGTATTTAAATAAAGTATAAGAGCTACTTTGTATTGTCACTTTTAAAGTTTCACGGTAGATTAAAAAGATGCTCTTCAGAGAAAGTAAAATATGAGATTAAGATCTGTCATCATTGCGAGTTCGCAATTAAAAAAAGTATTAAATTTTTATGAATTACTTGGGTTGGTTTTTCAAAGGAATCAGGTCAGTCTGGGTACCGAGTTTTACACTTCCCAAATTGAGAATTTAGAAATTTCATTTATAGAAAAAATTAATATAAGGGTGGACTCTCAACCACACTATACTTTTTCTTTTAAAGTTTCAGATATAAATAGCATTTTTAATAAGTTAACCCAGGCCGGTTTTATAGGGATATTAGATCCTATAGACGATAAAGAGGGTAAAAAAGCCATTCTTATGGATCCTGATGGCCGGTCCGTAGAAATCACGAGTTACTAATTTTTGTCTCATTTTTTTAATAAAAAATGAAGACAAATGTTTTAAAAAATGTAGAGACAAAATACACAGAAGAATATCTTTTTGAATTCGCAATGGATTAAAGGTGTCAAGTGAATCTACATAAAGCATTGATAATAAATCCACTCCATTTTGTAAAATAATTTAAAAACAAGTCGATAAATAGCTAATAATAAGAGGGTAGTCATCAATCTTTTTGAGGTAATTACTTTGGTTAAACTTACAATGATTGGCATAACATTTCTATTTCTGCTGGGGTGTGCTGGACCAGCGACTCCATTTGGTGCCGTTCCCATAAAGGAAATCTATAGAATTTCAAAGGGGCTTCCAGATGAATTGAGTGACCCAGACATGCGGTCTGACCCTTTAATGCCGGCCCGTGGGATAGCAGCTACAAATAATGCCTACATTGCCGTTAGTCCAAAGAATCAAGTTTTTCATAAAAAACAGGATTTGCGAGTCCATCTGCATGATTCCCTGAAATTAAATATGAAAAATAAGATCACTGTGAAATTTAACGGTGTTAATATGACTGACGAGTTTTATAAAAAAGCCCAAGTGATTTTAAATAACAATAACAATTTAGTTTTTGAATTTGAAAATTTTAAATTAAATCCCAAACAAGAAAATAAAATTAATTTTTCTTTTAAGTCAGCTGAAAATAAGAAATTAAAAATCGATATCACTCCTCCTACTTGCTTTTGGAATGAGCTAAATGAAATTAAATCAACAGAATGGTTTTCGGTTCATTCAGATATGTTAAAATGGATCAATTATTTAGGTGAAAAAGAAAGAGTTAACCCCATTCTTCTTGGGGGGTTGATTGCTCAAGAATCTGGATTTAACACGAAGGCTTTAAGCTATTCTAAAGCTCTTGGATTGACTCAAATCACTCCAATTGCTGAAAAGGAAATTATATCTGAATATCCAGAATTTCCAAGGTTTCCAAAAATAAATAATCTTAGCTTTTTGAAATTGAAATCTTTAATTTCTTTTGGAAAAATTAATGCGACTAACGAGTGGCGATTGGACCCTAAGAAATCAATTCAAGGAGGATTGGCCTATTTAAATTATTTAAAAACTTACTGGAACAAAAATGAACAAAAAGAATTTTTAGATAGAAACTTGGGAGATGATATTAATTTTGAAAAGGAAGTCGAATGGATTATATTAGCGAGTTATAATTCAGGATTTACTCGTGTAAGAAATTCAATTTTCAAAAATAAAAGTAGTTGGCTTAATGACGTTGAATTAAGTGAGGCACGACGGTACGTTAACATGATTTCCAGTTATTGCTTTGCTTTTTCAGGGAAACTTTATGAATAAAAAGCCATCTTATTTTTCATGGTTATCCCTATTTTTATTAGGAGTGGTTATTTCCTTTCCAGCGCAAATTTTGTATCTATTTGAATATGAACTTAGTGATATTTATTTATGTTTTTCACAGCTAAGTCTTATAAATTGGCTGGTAATGGCTTCCTGTTTGATTGCTAGCATTTTTATATGGAGGGTTTACAAATATATAAATTACGTCGCAGTAGGATTGGTCCTTCTTGTTTCCGTAAATAATTTAGCAGTGGGCCTGACAGAGGTGAACTACACGATAATGGAATCAATGATTTCTGTAGTTATTTTTGTCATCCCTTTAATGTTTTTGTTTAATCCTAGCTATCAAAAATTAATTTACAATCCAGCACTTCATTATTGGAAGACTCCTCGGAGATTCTCTTTGCAAGAAGCTGTTTATATCGATAAAGAATTAAATATAATTTCAGAATCTGTTAATGTATCCAGTTCGGGTATACTTATTAGAATTAGTAACAACGAATTGACGAAAATGAACTTGATCGAGAGATTTAAAAGTCCAGTTCTTATTAGGTTTACAGTTAAAGGTCATCAGTTTTCTACCTTGGCAAAAAAAATTCGTTCACATTATGATTTCAAGAGCAATGAATGTTTTATGGCCTTTCATTATTGCCAGTTGAGCCTGCTTGAACAGAAAATTCTACAGTTTAATTTAGCTTCCAATTCCTATTAATTCGCAGTCCAACATTGCTCTACCAGTCTTTTTGCGCAGTCTACATAAAACAAGATGAATTAGGGCGACAATAAATCTTCGTGAAAAACTTCTAGCAAAATACGAGGTAAGTCCTTTCTCGGGACCCAAAAGGTGCCGCCCTCGCATTCATATTTATAAATCGGGTAATCAGGGATATAAACAGAATTAATGAAAGCTTTGCGATGGCAATCAGTTCCCCAAGAATTTCTAATTTGATAATAGCAAGTGTTGTTTGTAAATTTTCTTCCCGAGATGATAGAGGCATGCTCTATGGTATTACTCATTTCTGAATTGATAACATTTTGAAGTAAATACGAAATTCCCAGAGGCTTTTCATTGTCAAGAACCTTGTCAATGATGTTTAGAACCTCATTTTGAGTTATTTTTTGATGCAATTCTTCGTTGTAAAACTCCTCTGTGCTGTTTCTGTAGGAGGCAAGACGGTTAAATTTTTTTCTTTTGCTAATGCCGATTTTTCTATCCTCACAAACAACCTCGGTTAATTTTAACACGGCATTATGAATTAATGGTTCTTCTAAAACGGATTGGATTTTTTTCTTATCATAATTGGATAAAAATGTTCCTTGTGATTCTAACTCCTTAATCATTTTCACATATTGTGCTTTAAAATTTTCGTTTTTTGTAGAGATGTATTTTTGATAGTTTTCATGAATTTCACTGAAACGATTAAATTTTTCACGTAATTTTGTTTTAAATCCCGTGTTAAGCAGCGAGTAATCAAGTGATTGCGGGCAAAAAAATCCTTTTTCTTGAATGATATTTAAAGTTTCATAAATGAGGCCACCTGAGGAAAAAATTTCTTCAGGCTTTATATTGCTTTTAATCTGCGCCCATTGATAATTCAGAGCTGTATAAATGGCAGAGACCTGATGCTCAGACCCAGCAGGAGCTATTGGGGATAAACTCATGAGTTGGTTTTGAGAATTTAAATGGGATTCAATTTCATTCCAATGCGCGTAGCTCAGCAAATCAGCTGCGGTATTGGCAAAACACCAACCCATGTCACTTTGATCCCTAATGGGCCCTAGACGGTCATTTAAATTCTTGAAAGCGCAACTCTCCATGGTGGTTTCATTGGCGTAGACAGAAAGAGAAAAATAAGTACTTAGTATTAAGTAAAATAAGTTAATTCCGAATTTGCATAATCTAATCATACTCAAATTATATTTTCAAAAAGTGGGCCATCTTTTGGTGAGTATAGGGGTTGTATTTAAAACCCTGAGAAAGAGGCAAATCGATGTCAATTTATAAGACAGCTGTCAGCCCATGGATCTCATTTAGGGAATCCTCTTACGTCACAATGCCCCCTAACAGTAATTCACACTTGGCAAGATAATCGCACTACTCACCAATAAAGGTCAGTCCGGTTGGCACACTTGAGAAATAAATCCAAAGAAGTTTGGAACAGCCTTAAATGCTTTGTAAGAATGTAAGGATTAAACATGAGATTAATTAAGAGAAAAGCAAGTCAATTTGGTTTTTCTGTTGTTAAATTTTCGATTTTCATGCAGTTTACCACGGCACCTGTTTTTGCTGACCAAAGTTGTACCTACTATTATGAACCAAAAATAGATTTAAAAAGCAATGCACATTCAATTGTGCCACAAAAATCTTCTGAATCTCGCGAGATAGAATCGAAATTAAATGAACTAGAACAAAAATTGATGCCCTTTTTAGCAGAAGTCCAAAAACTTTGGATTATAAAAAACGAGAAGAACTCGGAGGGCACAAATTCAAAAAATGGTGATGATTTAAATTTGGATGCGAAATGGGATGAATTCGAAAGTGAATTTAAGAAGATCTTTGAAGGCGTAAATTTGACTGATTTAGTATCGGCTGTTGAGAGTCGATTTGAAAAAAAATGGACGGATTTTGAGTTCGTAATTTATAGAAATTTATTGGTAGTTTTTCTAAATGATGAAATCAAAACAATCAATGACTCCCCAATGATTGATACTTTGATTAAACATTTCTTCAATGAATATTCAATAAACCATAAAGAATTTTTTCCAGATATAAATACCATTAGAACTTTGTTAAGATTGAGACCTGAATTTCTTTCTATGTTTTCCTATAAAAATTTGAGAAAAAAAGCTAAAACGCCGGATATTGCTAATTCACTTTATCGTGACCTTCTTAGTATTATAAATGTAAGTATACCAAACGCAAAACTTTTTGTGACTCGGCGATTGAGTAATCCATTATTTGAAAGTCCTTACCAAAGAGATTTTGAAAAAATACGGAATATCAGTGACTTCATTAGAAAAGAGATCACGGAGTCACTAAGTTCTTCAAAAGAATCATTGTTTCAAGGGCAAAGACTTTCACATCTTCTTAAAGTTGCATATACCTTGCAAAAGATGACGGACACTAAATTGGCCTTTCCTCCAATTTCCTCTAAAGATAACCCTATTTTTGTTTTTTTAAAGTTCAAACTAAGCCAGTTATCTTCTATCGTTGATGGCAATGATTCTAAAATTAGAGACGCTCAAGTGCTCTATTTACGTGAACTGGTATCAACAGTATTTTTCTTAACAGAATATGCTTCCAAGGATTCGAAATTAACAATCGAAGTAAAGGAAAAAATTGTGGAGGCAGCCCAAGATATCACGGAGATAGTGGGATCGAAACTAATCAATTTAGGTGATATATTAGTCAATGGTTGGAATCCTCCCCTTTTTTTACTTTGGAAAAGTTGGACGCCCAGCTCTTCCTTTGGATTTCTAGAAAGATCCACAAATCAAAAATAATATAATTTTGATTTTGATTCTTTGGGAGAAGCAATAGCAATATTATATCTGAAAGGGCCCTTTCAGGAAAACAATTGCGAAAATTTCCTTCAAATAGTAGCCATAAAATCTTATGGCAGAATTTAAATTCTAGATTTTCATTTAACACGTGGTTTCCTCTTCTGATGACAATTAGCAAGTCTGTGGATAATGAATGACTTGAGGAAAAACTTTCTCTAGTTTAAATTGAAATAGGAGGTTCTTATGATCTTTCATCGTCTTAGTAATACGAGAGGCCAGGCTAACCTCGGATGGCTTAAAAGTTATCACTCATTTTCTTTCGCTGAATACCATGATCCCCAATATATGGGCTTTGGTGTTCTTAGGGTTATCAATGAGGACTTCATAGCGCCTGAAGCGGGCTTTCCTACCCACAGTCATAGAAATATGGAAATCATCACCTATATGATTGAAGGGACCTTGGAGCATAAAGACACCCTGGGAAATTCTGAACTACTTCGTGCCGGTGAAGTTCAAAGGATGACAGCTGGACAGGGGGTAAGACATTCTGAATTTAATCATCGTAAAGATTCACCGGTTCATCTGTTGCAAATTTGGATTGAACCGGATCAAAAAGAACTGCCACCATCTTATCAACAAAAGTCCTTTACTCGGGCATTAGATGAAAAAAAATTAACCCTTTTAGTTTCGCCGACGCAGGAAAAAGAGTCTTTAAAAATCCATCAAGATATTAAACTTTATGGATTTAAGTCGCATGAAAAAATTTCAATTGCAGAATCACTTCATCCTGATCGGATTTACTATTTACAAATAATAAATGGAGTTCCCTTAGTTAATGATCTTCAACTAGCTCCTGGTGATGCACTGGCTCTAGAAGCTGAAAAGTCTCTAAAACTAAGTGCCGATCAAGGCTGTGAGTTTTTGCTCTTTGATCTTCCTATGATTTCAATTTAAGAATCTACGATGAAGATTTAAAGCTTTAAAACAGCTGCCAAGTTGATTTGCTTGAAAAGAAACCGACTTTTGGGAAAAGACAAATAATCCTTTTATTGCTTTCCGCGATCAAAAAAATTATCTCTTTATTTCACAATTGAGCCGATAAATAGCATAGTCGCTTCTGTATTCGCCTGTCACATATTCATTTCGATTGTATGTAGGTGCGAAATACTTCAAGGTTGTATCATTTAAAAAATATCGATCTTTGAATGTGTAATGAACTTCATCACCAATTCGAGTTGTTACAATTTGCAAGGAGTAGTAAATGGGACCTTTACCATTGACAAACAGAGGAATGGTTTTCTTTCCCGTAATGCCACCATAACCTGAAGAGAGAGGTCGGGTGAGGTCAACATCTTTTAAAGTCTGATATTTAGCGACTTCTCCCGTAGGGAGTTTACATTCAAATGAGGGACTGACTTCAGTGGCGTGTGCTGCAGCCATAGATACAAGTCCGAATATAATGTTAAAAACTGATATTTTCATTAGGTTCTCCTTTTTTGTAATGCGTTTATTTTTTACCTTGTTTATTCATTTGTTGTTTTGGTGCTTATAAGCTAAAAATTGATCTTGAAAAAGGAATGTAAATGAAATAATTGTTTCGATTATGGAAATATTTGAGCTTAAATACTTTTTAGCCGTGGCCCAGATTGAAAATGTCAATCGAGCTGCTGAAAAGATTAATGTTTCTTCTGGATCACTTAGTAAAGCTATTGCCCGTCTTGAAGAAGAACTACAAACACCACTTTTTTTTAAGTCTGGACGAGGTATTAGATTAACTCCAGAGGGGCAAGTTTTGAAAAAGAAAGCAGCTAATATTATTTATCTCGAAGAGGATGCTCGTCTTGAATTAAGGGGGCGAGAATACGGGAGTCTCAATGTCTATGTTTCTTCAGAAGAAATATTGCAGACTTCCTTCGGAATTGAAATAGCAAAAAAAATCATGAATTTTTTTCCACAAGCGAAAATACAGTTTACGATTCGAGGCGAAGTAGCCGCTATTAATCAGGTTATGGACGGTGAGTCCCACTTCGCTCTTATCACATTGGACCCACCTGAAAATCTTATTAGTCGTGTATTGGCAAAAGTTGAATTCAAAACTTGCGCTTCTAAAAGTCACCCGCTAGTTAAAAAATATGGAAACAAGGCAATCCCTATTGACGAAGTACTTAAATATCCTTTTGTCGCTCCTGACTCTTCAATTCTAGGAAAAATTGCGAAGTCTTTCTCTATTGACGGTTGGCGAGATGACAAGTTTCCGCGGATGATTAGGTACAAAGTTTGCGGATTGAAACTGATGGAAAATCTCATACAAGAAGGAATGGCTTTGGGGTACTTACCTGACTACTTTGTTGAGAGTGCTGGGCTTACTTCCCTCAAATTGTCTGGATGTCCCTATTCATGTCAGCAAACTATTAGAATTGTAACTAAAAATCCCACGGCCCTTGGTTGGCTGAATAAACTTTGGGATCAGATTTAATAGGTACTTTCCAGAGGATGAATCGTTAACTTTCGAGGTTTACTCATGAAGCTATTCCAAATTTAATATTTAAGTATAAATTATGGAGTTTGTCTGATCTATGATTAAATACTTTTTAATTCAGTAGATTCTATTAGTGGTTTAGAAATCCTCATATTATCAAGAGAATGAAGAATAAAGAATTGAAAATTGAATTAAGAATCTCTTGGTAAATTTTTTAAAAGGCTCCAAAGTTAGAATTTGATACTGGTAAATTTACAAAGTCTCATCTTGGAAGTGTAAATTAGGATTAATTTAGGTATATCTCTACCTGTCCTAAGGGATTAGGAATTAATCAATTTAATTAGTATTTCAATTTTGGATGGTTCATTTGCTTAAACCCATAAATATGAAGGAATTTTCTATGAAAAAGATTTTATTTGGTACTTTATTCGCGAGTTTAATTACCGCCACAGCTTTGAGTGCACCTTTAACTTGCAACGGTTATAACCCTACCTCTTCTGGCCACGGGGGCGCTTTATACAATTCAGTTGAACTAAATTCTAGCTCCCAAGGTGCTTTTATAAATGTGAGAATGAATGGTGGTGATAAAACCAGGTATGAGATTGTAAAAAAAGAATCCTATTCTAATATTTACAGGTATCAACTTGCAGCTGTGAGTGGACCAATAGCAGGAATGAGTGGTCAGGTTCTTCGTTCAGACAGTGTTTTTGGAACTTTAGGTAGTTCAAGAACTTCCTTAGTTATTCAGGACTTCGGTGCTTCCTTGACCGGCCTTATTTTATACGAAAAGTTAAATAGCCAAGGTGTGGTTGTATCTAGCATTGTCGAACCCATGGAGATTTGCGTAAGAGCTCTTTATTTTCAAAAGTGAGTGTGGATCGGCGATATCTAAACTTAATTAAAAGCTCAGGGAATTGTTTGAAAATTCCTAGATTGAGATAATTTTCTCTAAAAAAATCTCAATCTAGGAATGTGTTAATAATTTTGTCAAAATTTGGGTCAAATGTAGTTTTTAACTAAAGATCTTGAAGGTTCAATCCGAGATATATCCTAAGTATGAAATGCTTAGGATTATTTGTTTTTTTACTGCTTCAATTTGTATTATCGGGTTGCTATATGAACGCTTCTATAACATCTATCGCGCCACTAGACGGCAGTTCGGGTGTTCCTCTAGTTCCATTTAGCAAAGTCACTTCGCTTGAAAATGTTTCGGGTTCAAGCAATTACGTTTCTACTGCGGTCTCTGGCTTTCGAGTCAAGCAATCTGCCGGGTTATTAATTAATAAACAACTCGCTGCCACTCAGAATGGCTACAAAGTTTATTTGCACGTTAACGGACGCATCACCTCTGGAGAAGAATATCAATGAGAAGGCCAATGAAAGTCCTTTTCATTTTATTTACTTTTTTTTTAGCGCCAGCCAGTTTTGCTAACAACCCTGGCGTGTCCTACCAAGGGCGCATTTTTAAACCTGACGGCAATCCACTTGAAGGCTCATCAGTTCAGTTTCGGTTACAAGTTCGCTCTCCTGGTTCAGAAAATTGTTTGCTTTATGAAGAAGTTCAAACTTTAAATATGGCAGGCTCTTCCGGAGTTTTTGCCCTTACTCTAAATGATGGCACTGGTACAAGATTAGATACGGCAACTTACCAAGTAGACCGCATTTTTGCTAATCGTGAAACGATGACTTTGGATACCACTCGCTGTGCGACGGGCACTACTTACACGCCTAACTCTTCTGATGGACGTAAACTGGTAGTGTATTTTAAAGATGAAACGATGGCCGCCTATGAGGCGATGCCGCTTATGAATTTAAATTATGTACCGCAAGCTATGTACGCACTTGAAGCGCAAAAAGTAGATAAATTTGAAGTGAGTCATATTCTGCGCGCGGTGGATGGCAGTGGTAATCCGGCGACAGCTCCGGCGCTGAATCCAACTCAATTAACAAATCTAAATACTCTGCTTGCGACTCCGGCAGCGAATTATGTTCAGACTACCAGTAACGGCAGTGTTGCGCTTCCAGTTGTTGCGGGAAATCCTTCCAGCGGACTTGCCACTGGGCAAATCTGGTATGATTCAGGTTCTAACGTGATGAAGTATTACGATGGGGCTGTGAAAACTTTTGGTACCAGCAGTGGTCTTTCCAGTGTGGGGTTGACGCTTCCGGGGATGTTCAGTGTTACTAATTCACCACTGACTGCTAATGGTAGCATCACCGCTACCCTTGCTAATCAGACAGCTAATACTGTTTTCGCAGGACCTGCCTCTGGCGGCCCTGCAGCTCCGACATTTCGTGCACTGGCTTCGACGGATTTACCGATCACTGGCGCTGCTGGAACCTTTATCAACGGCGGTAACAGCTTTGGTGTGGCGGGGAACATCGGTACCAACGATGCATTTGATTTGAACTTGAAAACTAATAATACTACCAAAATGACGATTCTGTCTAATGGGAATGTTGGTGTCGGAACGACAGCTCCACAGGAAAAACTTAACGTTGTCGGTAATGTTCTTGTCAATGGCAATAATTTATTCGAGTTTTTCGGCAATTCCTTTCCGCAGTCCAGCGGAAAATTACAGTTCCAGAATTTCTATGATTCCGATCCTGGAGTAGGAATGACTACAGGAAATTCAAAAATGTCCATTCAAGACATAACTATAAATGCAAATGGAGATAGTCGTCTAAGCGTCCTCAATAATTCGGACGTAGAGATATTTTCTGTCACTAGTGCTGGCAACGTTGGGATAGGGACTACGACGCCGGTCAGTAGGCTCACTGTTAATGAGACAAATGTTGCCACCTCCGGAACTAGAAACCTAAGCGATTTCAGTCTGATCGTTTTGCCACCATCCGCATCCACAGCAGTCAACCAAGGATTTCAACTCAAAGCCTACAACAATTCAACTGGAGCCTACGGCTATGGGGCTATTCGCGGGATGAGAATTGAGTCCACATTTAATGGAGCTGCGACTTCTTCTGCTTCTACTGTGGAAGGCATCAATGTTGTATCTTCTGCATTGGGCGGCACCGCAACAAATGTAACGGGCGCTAATATTCTCGCAATGGGCTCTGGCAGTCCGACAACAACATTAACAAGACTTACCGGAATTGATTTAACCACTGAGCTAGATGGACCTGCCAGCACAGTAAACATGTATGGGGTGAGTTCGAATTTGTCTACATCAGGGACCGTTACATCGACGAATCGCTATGGATTCTACCACAATGACTATAATTCCGGTACTTCGACAAATTCCTACGGCGTATATATCTATGATGACAACTGGGGCACCGTCACCAATCACTATGGGATCTTTTTAGATACTCGTGCTACGGCCACAAATAACTGGGGTGTTTACCAAAAAGTTTCAGCAGCCAAAAACTACTTCGCCGGCAACGTAGGTATAGGAACTACAGCTCCACAAACTACCCTCCAAGTTGCTGGAGTTATTTCACCAGCGGTAGACAATACCACGACTCTTGGCAGTGCCACCTATCGATTCACAACAGTCTATGCGACAAATGGTACAATCAATACCTCTGATCGTCGTGAGAAAAAAGATATTTATGAAACCGATTTGGGCTTGGATTTTATTAACAAATTGCGCCCGGTTTCCTACCGTTGGAACTCTGGAATTGATAATGATGTTCACTATGGCCTAATTGCCCAAGAAGCAGAACAAGTGATTGATGAGATTGGTAAAGGGGAAAAGACCTCTATTGTCACTCACGACGAAACAACAGATCGTTATGGCGTTAGGTACTCAGAACTCATTTCGCCCCTAATTAAAGCCATTCAGGAGCTTTATATGAAGTTTTTAGGGGTTGATCATAAGATCGCTTTTTTGAAAGTCGAAAACGCATCAATCAAGCAAGAAAACGCTGAACTTAAGGCGCGCCTTGACCAACAGGAAAAAGAACTAGCAGCCATTAAAAATAAGCTCGGATTATAAAAACTGGGAGATACTGGCATTTTCAACCAAGGGGGCGACTTCTTAAGCCGTGCAATCCGATCATCTGTTTCGACAGTTTCGAGAAGAGAATATTGTCAACTGTTTCCCCGGTTCCAGTTGTGAACTCAGATCGAAGGATACCTTCCTTTATGAAACCTAATTTTTCCGCCAGTTTAATACTGGGCTCATTTGTAGTTACAGCTCGCACGGTGAGGCGACGAAACAGCCGTTTTTCAAAAAGTTCGTCGATGGCTAAATTAATCAAACTCGTGGTAATTCCTTTACGTCGAAAGTCGGAATCCACAAAGTAGCCAAGTTCAGCCGACTTTGACGTCCAATTGATGTGCTTAATTTGAAACTGACCAATGAGTTGGTGGGTCTTCTTGTTTCGGATTCCATAATAGAAAGCATTACCAGAAGCTGCCCAGTGGGCCCTTTCAGCTATATAGGCCTGCGCCTGTTCAATTGACTCCATTGCTGCAGATTGCGGAAAGCTTTCGATAAGACTAGTTCTATTTCGCCGGGTTAACTGAAGCAGTTCATTGCTGTCTGGAAGCTGATGAATTCGAAGAGATAGAGTGTCGGTTTCAAGGTTATATGGTAAAAATTTGGAACTTGGAATCTGTCGACTTTGGAGTGCGTAAAGTCTTTCCTTTATCATTGGCCAGTCAGTATTTGTTATGCAATACAACATTCCGCTGGGAAGATCGCCATTCACTCTAATTTGCCAATGTCGAATCACTCCTTCAAACGTTGCGCCAAGACGAAGTACATTCATTTGCGAGGTATAGTTAATGTAATCAACCCTTAGCTCAACACGCACAGCACCCAACTTTTCAAATGCATATTTGAATAAAAGACTTTTGACTTCAGTGTTAACAAAGGTTCTTCGCCATTTTGGACTAATGCATGTTCCGCCAATTTCAAGGGCTTTTCGACCTGGAAATAGGCTGTGATATCTGGTTATTCCCACAACTTGACCCTCGACAAAATAAACAAATGGATTGCATTCCCCACGAGCTTGGGACTCAATTTGTTTTTTCAACATATCTCGAATCTTTTCAGGAGTATCGATTCCCCACATTCTCCCGCTCCAGCCCAAGGGGTCATGAACGGCCTCGACGATGGCTTCGATGTCATTTTGAGTCATTGTTCGTAGGACGACTCTTTCAGTGGAAAGTTCAATTGGATCCGATGCCCAGGTCATTTGCGTTCTCCTTGTTTATGAATTTATCTGAAAGAACTATCAAGAATCTGGTTGATATAGAACAACCAGATTGGTATTTAATTATACACCAGATGAAACAACTATTATTTAAGCTGCCAAAGAGTCGAGCTCCGAAATATCAGCGTCTAGCAGAAGCGGTCCGAACATCAATTCGTGAAGGGCATGTTAAAGCTGGCGAGCTGTTTCCGTCGACTCGCGAACTATCTAGAATTTTAAAATTTGATCGGCACACCATTTTAAATGCATTTGCAGAGTTGGTCGCTGAAGGTTGGATTGAAGCACAAGAGAAAGTTCGTTATCGGGTTGTTGGTACGCTGCCCTCGACTTTTTTGCAGCCACGAACGACGGTGATGCGTGACTTTCAACCTAAGCTTCCTAAAATTGAATTGGCTCGACCCGTTCATATTGGCGACTATTATCCAGAAACAAAATATAGACATGCTTTTCCATCTGGCTTTCCTGATCCGAGATTGTTTCCGATGGGGGAATTTAAGTCCTATTTGTATGATGCCTTGAAGTCGCGAGACGTTCTTCTTTATGGTGATCCAATTGGGCTTCCAAGTCTTTTGGAACAAATATCTATTTACTTAAGAAGAGTTCGGAATGTAAGCGAAAGGTCAATTTTGGTGACAAACGGTTCTCAAGAAGCCATTTTTCTTTTGTCACAGCTATTGGTTCGGCCAGGAGATTATGTGGCAGTGGAGGCATTTGGTTATCCACCAGCCATCGAAGCCATTCGATTTGCTGGAGCAAAAATTGTATCTATTCCCGTGGATTCAGAAGGACTCATCACTGACTACCTAGAAGAAATATTAAGGAAAAAAAAAGTTCGTCTTATTTACGTTACCCCGCTTCATCAGTACCCAACAACGGTCACGCTTTCTGCGCGAAGAAGACTACACTTGTATGAATTGGCATATAAATACGGCCTACTGATTTTAGAAGACGACTATGACCACGAATTTCACTATGCTAGTCAACCCGTTGCGCCGCTTGCGAGTTTTGACCCCGGTGGATTGGTATTGTATGTTTCAACTTTTTCAAAAGTATTGTTTCCCTCTGCCAGAATAGGATTCATGGCAGTGCCAAAGTCAATTGGCAATGAGTTGGCAAAATTAAAACGAATTTCTTCTCGGCAGAATGAACACCTCATGCAAAAGGCATTGTCCTTGTGGATGGGCTCAGGTGGCTTCGAGCGACATTTACGCAGAGTGCGCCGAGCTTACGAAATCCGGCTGTTGGCAATGATAGATGTATTGGGGCAATTGAAAACTGAACATGAAAAACTTTCCTGGCGCACGCCAGATGGAGGCATGGCCATTTGGTTGAACACGGGTGAAAATTCGACATCTTTGGCGACAAGAGCGAAATCATCTAAAATTCTTATTTATCCAGAACAGAACTATCAAATTGATGGCAAAGCAGGCACACATTTACGGTTGGGTTTTTCTGGTCAGACACCCTCTGAGAATGCGGATGGGCTGCGAGCGCTTTCATTTTTATTAAAGTGATATTGAAAACTAATTGTACCAACGCCCAAGGTGAAATCGCCAGAGCTGGAAGCAGGATGATCGAGTTCACACTTACCATCCTCTGATTTCTCGGCAAGACTACGAGTTGGGAAGTCTTCGTCATTTGTCGGACAATGTTTTTCAAGGCGATCCAAGTGCCATGGTCATGCACCTCATCAGCGAATCGAAAATTTCCAAAGAGGAACTCCAGAACATTCGAAAGATTCTAAATGAAAGGATCGGGAAATGAGTTGTTGAGTTCTACACCTGACGGTATCCCTGTGAAAGCACCAGGTCAGGCATGTTGGCTTGCTGGCAGCAATAGGTTCTTTGCCTTCAAGAAATTTCGTTTGCGGCGCAGCAGAGGCTGCCAAAGAAAAGACGAACCCAAATAGAACTAAGATGTAGAAGTTGGGATTTAATCTGACAGTTGCCCTTTTGTTCATCAATTTATTTTTAACTTTTTTAAAAAAATCTGTACTGTCAGTTCAAGTTTTGATTGATGGTTTTTTCTCTTGCTATTCTTAATCCGTCAAGAAAAGTTTCCATGATGAATCCCATCGCCTCTTCTCTGTCAGATAACGACGTCGAGCTGATAGCAACTTACTTCTCTAGTCTAAAGCCATAGAATTATTAGTATTACTTATTTAGATTTAAAGAGTCTATCCAAATCGAATCCCTCAGCGGCTTCATTAATTTCATCAATCCGCTGTTGCAAACCTATAAATAATTCGGCAAAGACTTCTTTGGGATCTTGCAAATCAAAACCTTCTTTTTTGTCTTCTTCAGCATGTTTAGCAATAAAATCAAAAATCAGTCGCTTTATAATCTTTTTTTCCAAAAGTGATAAATCGGGACTTAGACTCTTTCCATAAGAATTGATAGTAGCCATCGCAAAAGAATTATCCGATGACAACTCATTCGGAAACAATTCTTGCAGTTCAGGCATCTTAAGCAGTCTGACTAACCTTGCAACGACTGCAAAAGAAGGTAAATAATTTGATCTTGAAAGGGATTCAATTGAATCTTTAAAAAAATCGGAATACAATTCTATATCAATCACCCTGAAAGCATCTGAATTCTTTGAAGGTGAGTTCGCTATTATACTGGCAATTCTCGACATCGTATTTGCAGTGCCGTAGTCTAATTCGAAAGATCTCTCTTTGAGTAAATCAGCAGAAATTGTATCAACTCGATTGCCTAAAAACGATCTTTTTGACTCCAAATAAGAAATTAACTGAAGGGTTCTTGTCGTGACAGCATTGGCTCTTTCAGTTACCCTTTTGGGCAATAATATTTGCCCCAAATGATAAGATATCTCATGAGGAGTTAGGTCTGGATGATTGTCGTCAAATGGAAAATGAAGTTTGAAGGTTTGGTGTTTTCTTAGCGACAATTCAATCAATTCGCTTGCCGTAGCATAGCCAAATTTAGTTGGTAGATAAGTTATGGGATCAATTCCCTTTCCTTTTAATTTAGAATTTACATACTTAATAAATAGCTTAATCTTCTTTGCGTTTGGAAACAAGAGTGACTGCGAACCATCTGGATTTTTTATGGCTTTAACTCCCATTTTTCTTGATAACTCTTTGCCAAACAAAAAAAGTGGAATTCTAGGATCTCCTTGTCTATTGAATCCTTCTGATGAATAGTTAAACAAGGATGACCAATCAGATCCTATTAACCTTATCTCGATATATCCATCATCCCTTTTTACAAATTCAACTGTTTTTTGGATAGAGCTGAAATCCATTACTTGAGCAAAAACCTCAGAGAGATCAATTTCAACATGTCTTCCAGCTAACTCAGTAGAATTGACTCCTTTCGAAGAATAAAATAGAATACATTGCGATCCCATACCATAGGAAACTTTGGAAATTAATACTAGGAAGATTATAAAAAATTTGATTTTAAAGCATAATTTCATTCTTATTGATTAAGCAATTGCCTTGCCAGCTTAGCCTTGTTTGAAAAGATTCAGGGGTTCCCGGTCAGAGTTAAAATCTTGATAAAACTAAAATTTTTGACTTGATTTTCGGGTTAAAAATTCACTTTTTTTAGATTTTTTTAGCTCTTTAAGTTGGCAAACAGTCACCCTTGATGTCATTTTTAATGACACTAATTTGCCTCTTTCTTCTTTTTGTGGGGATAGGGGTTTAATTGGATTCAGGGTCATACTTCCATTGCAGGGCAAAACGGCTGTTTAGGTAGCCAACTTTTTGCATTATTTTAAGCTTAAAATACTC
>JAFLCC010000017.1 GCA_017302835.1 Deltaproteobacteria bacterium
AGTCCATTCCTTGGAACTCCTTTTAATTTGAAATTGCGTAGTAACAAAATCAAATCACAAGGCCATGGAATGGGCAATTTTTGACTCATATCTAACTAAATACCCCGTTCAAATCCCGTGAACCCTACTTAAGAATCTTTGACTTCCTCTGGTTGCATTCCTAAAGAAATTGATTTGAAACTATTGACGTCCATCCTTGGTGACTCCTTGTCTTGGTTGGTTTGGTCACCAATAATCAAAACAAGGAATCTAGTTTCATAGACAGGCAAGGATAAATTAAGAAAACCCTTGGTTTTACTTAAGTCCTATTGATAAGGACAGTTCACCCACTGGTTGTTGCTGATGTATTTCGCATCACAAGCTTGCATACCTTGTTGGATTGTTGTTCCACCAACAGAGAAATTAGCTTCCACAAAAGCCTCACCTGCAGGCGCAGTGCAATCCCAAACTTGATCCCCAGTAAATGTCACAGTGGCTGCTGCATTGGGGGCATCAGGAACAGTTCCCGCATTGGCAGCCGTATAATAGTCACCACTGGAAGCGGTCCCTAAATTCATCTTAGTATCGCCGTTCCAAGAGACAGTTCCTGATTGCGTAAATGGCGAACCCACGCTGGGGGTGTAGGACATGGAATATTTCGAACTGCCGTCGCCGATGGCCGTGGTTGCTAGTGATGTGGCATTGATTATCTGAGCGATGGTGAAAAATCTGTTCTCAAAAGTGTTTCCACCAAAAACACCCTTCATTGCAATCGACATATCAATGCGATTGGAATATTGGTTCAAGTTGAGTGTATTCACAAAAGAGCTTCCACTTTGGCTATAATACTTGTAACCAGAAATATTTTTGCTGCTCCAAGCGCCGGCAGTGAATGTTCCCGTGGCTGTCATGCTGGACCCAAAGGTCGCGCCGGATTCAGAACCCAGGTATTTCGAACTCACGGTAGCGGTTTCACCAGTGAACGATTGTTCTATATACTCGCTCTGTACTGGCACCGTGGATGTGCCGCTGAAGCAAGACCACATTTTGAAGCTGGATATGGTCCCATTGCTTTTCACAATTTGAAACTTGATTTGAGGAGTGGAATTGCGGTCACCGCCCCCCTCGTTTGGCAAATTCACCAACTTGATATAGTGAGGAAGTCCATCCGCCACATTCAATGTGCTGGGGATTACATCAGCGCCTTTCATCTTTCCCATATAACACAAGATTTTATCTGGCGATGCGGCCTCTCTAAGAATCTCTTTCACATTATTGACATTTTCACACATAGGCACAGACATTCCTGAGCTGAAGGTGCTGGTAGCTACTGTTGCTAATGGGACACCTGTGGTCGCGGCTAGCGCAGAATTGAGTCCCAGAGCCCCTGAAGACACGCTTGTTACTGGGCCTGTCACCTCGGGAAGATTGGCAAAATCATTGGTTGAGCTCCCTGATGCCACTGCGGTTTCTGACTTCTTTGTGCAAGCTCCTAGTCCCAATGCCATACTGATGACTAGAACTGACGCCAAGGACTTTTTATGCTTTATAAAATGATTCATTTACGTACCTTCCATTCTTAATTTGGCCCATGATTGAGCCAGACTTAAGTTCGGGAGATAAGTTAAATACTTGAGAGCCATTATGAGAAATAATTCTAAAAATTTGTTAACAAGAATTTGAACTGATTTGAGACAACCCAGGTTCTAATTTCAAAATAAATATTTCACTTTGATCCTTTTGCGTAAATTGCACAAAAGATTGAACAAAATAATATGATAGATTTCATACAAGCCCTAGGTGAAAAAATCCTGGCATTAGGGAAAATGTTAATAACTTGCAGTGAACTTCCTGGGATTTTGACAGAGATTATAATTCCAAAAAATTGATTCGCTGTTTTTTAAAAAAACGAAATCAACACTGTTATCTCTCATTTGCAAAAAGTATTCAAAATGATTGAATTTATTCACATAGCGTTTCTCTTGAAGGTTATACCTAATAGGGAGGACAAATTGATCATAATTTACACTTTTAAGGACATTTTCTGAAACAAGGTACTGAATCGCGTTTGGTTTTAGTGGGCCATATAGCGAAACTTTCGGCGAATTGAGCATGATTTTAAAATCAACGTCACTAGCTTGATCATCTTGTGATAAAATGAGTTGATTTCCATGATGATCATAGCAAATCAAACGAATATTTGATTTTCCATGAGCCTGCACTTGAATGAGAAAATTCGTCAATATAAGCAAATAAATTGAAAATCTTAACAAATTCATCATGGTTTCCTCTTGAAATGTTATGAACTATTTCTGTCTATTTTCTGTATATTAAAATTTAGGATACTCATACTGCCTTATTTTAGACAGTAAAAAGTATATAGATTCACGAAAATTATAGACTTGCCTTACAATGGGACAGTTAAAGCAATGGGACATTGCTAAAGTTAAGGGAATTTCTTATTCAAGGAATATCTTTGCACCGATTTTAATAGGTGTCACTCACCATCGTTTTATTTTTTTCTTTTTAAAATAAATAAAACTATTTTTCTTTTTAGCTTTTGAATAGGATTGCGATTTCCAAAGTATAAGTACTTCCTTACCATTCTTTTTTTCTGTAAATCAAATTGAAGAAATCTTGGCGCCAATAGATTACTTTTCTTATGAATTAAAATTTGTAATGCTTCGGCTCCTGTTAAAGCTGCACATAAGTTAATGGAAGGAGCTAATGAAGGGCCTTGTTGCTTTTCGATATTAACACTTTGGCTATCTATTTGTCCCAATTGCAAAAATGAAGGACAAGTTCCCACAATAAATGCGACAAAACATTCTTCAAAATTTCGGCAACTTTTAAAGTCAAAATATTTTTCAAATGACATTGACCCTGGTCCAAAAACATGAAGTGTTCCCGTCAAGCCTAAGGGCCCAGAGGCAATAACAAATTTTTCTTTTTTGCTGCAAGCTTCATATAATTTCCTTCGAATAGGTATGGCAAAGGCATCAAGTCCATCTAAAATGATATCAACTCCATTCAAAAAATCCGACAGGTTTTCGTTAGTTAACCCTTTTTCAAAAACAGTTACTTTTGCTTTTGGGTTGATTGAAAGTATCATTTCTTTTATTACCACTCCTTTTTGTCTTCCAAGAGTGGAAATAGTTGCTCCCGCCTGACGATTCATGTTTGCAGGTTCGAAAATATCAGGATCAGCGAGATAAAATTCACCTACTCCCATTCGTGCAAGGGTGATTGCATGTGCACCACCAACTCCCCCAACACCAGCTATGCCCACCTTTGAGTTTGAAAGAACAAGTTGCTCATTAGTTGAAACAATTCCAATATTTCTTGAAAACAATTCTTCGTAGGATGGAAGTACTGAACTTGAATCATTAGACATTTTTACTTAATACCTATGATAATTCCGTGATCACGAGCTAAACGGGTATGCTGAATGGAATGAAATCCACATTCGGCGAACCAGGCCTTATATTCTTTTGCGGTATAAAGCATTCCCAAACCGGTGGCAATTCCTAGAAAATAAGGCGAGCCTACGGCTGCACTCAGGGGGCCACACTCATTATCATCTTGAAACATATTGAATATAATAACTCTTCCCCCTTTTGGAAGAAAGCTATAACACTTTTTGAGTAGCTCTTTTCCCTTTGACTCTCCCCAGATAGTGAAAAAGTGACAAAACATTAATGAATCTGCACCTGCAGGAAAAGGAGTCGAAAACGCGTTCCCAATCGAAGTGGACACTCTATCAGCTAAGCCTTGATGTTTTATATTTTGAATAGCAATATTGCAGACAGTCTCTGAATCGAACACCACGGTCTTTAACTGTGGCCATTTTCTTGCCAAGGCTAATGCGTTTGTCCCATCACCCCCTCCAACATCTACAAGTATTTTAACTCCATTGAGTTCAAGGTGATTTGCCAGTTCTTTATTGGCATGCAAGGAAAGTTCTTGCATCGCTTCTTGAAATATTTTCTCTAGTTCAGGGTCATGGGCCAGTCGTTCATATAAAGTCTTCTCATTTCCTGGAATTTCTTTTAAACCGACATTCTTATATTCTTTTACCGATTCTAAAAGCCAGTACAGACCTCTATACATAACTCTGTGTTGCAATTCAATATAGGCTATCACTTTTTTAGGACTGGAATGAACAAACAACATATCTGAGAGATAAGAGTTAGAATAACGAGAACCCTTTTTCTTTATAAAACCTACAGATGTCAATCCAAGTAAAATTATCCGAGTTGGTTGAAGTTGAAGAGAAAGCTTCTCTGCGATCTCCTTTAATTCAAGAGAACCATTTTGTTTTAACAGATCAAAAAGCCTTAGTTGAACCGCAACCCTTAATGTTTGAAAAAAAATATGCCCACCAAAAACAAGATAGAACTTTTCTATTTGTCTTTTAAAGAAAACTCTTTCAAAAAGGTAGTTATAAATTCTATGAAGCATCATTCCTCCGATTGAAAAAATCAAATCAATTATGAAACTGCAAAATGATTTATAAATGAAAAGTTAGTTGTTTATATCTTGACTCACAATTTATTTTTTTTATTATTGAAACGTATTTTGAAACGAACGCATTCCTAAGGAATTTTTTGAAATCACAACTTCCAAAGCATCCTCTTCTGATAAATGCAATTAATGCTCGGTTATTCCAAAACATTGATAAGGTAAATCTATTTTGTGAACGATATCAAAGGCAAATTCAAAGCTCGCCTGATCCTTGGGATTTTTTTCATTTCCAGATGTTACGTGCCTACTCTATAAGCCTAGACGAAAATGTCGACTCGCGTTTTGAAATTTATAAAAAACTGCAAACTCAATTTTCTGAACTGAAGCTTTCTGATAGTTTTCTTTATCTGTATGAGCTTTCAGGCGTATTTATTCGACGTCGACAATATCATACGGCACTTGAATACTCGCTATCCGCGGAAAAAAAATCTTTTGACACGAATAGTTTTTACTCCACACACATAAACTCTTTAATCTGTCAAGAAGCCCTTGGTTTTGATATTTCTGAAAAGATTAGCAATCTTCGAAACAAAATTAAGAAAATTCCAAAAGAGACTCTCAACCAAAAAACTTTTTTAGAATTTAATTCTCTGCTTTTAAGATTCTACTTTCGCGAAGGCTTATGGACTCAGATTTATAACTATAAGGGACCTTCCATTTTTTATTTTCTTTGGTTAAAAAGACTTCCACAAATGAATTTAAAATCTAGCAATCTGAGTTTTTCACTAAATACCCTTCAACCTTATGCTCGATTTATTTTAAATACCTTGCAATTTCGTAGAACAGCAGAAGACCTTCACAACCCACCTATAAATCATTGGACAGATCGTCTTTATCTCTGGACTTGGACTTCATTGAGTCAACCTAATAAAGTTAATATAAACTCGGTGATTCAATTACTTGAAGAGTTTCCATTTGAAAAATTTATTTCTTCACTAACTTCTGAAGATCAAATAATGTTAAGTCATTGTTTAATTTTAGTGTCCTTATTTGATCCTTCTTCTCAAAAAAAAGCCTTCCAATTTATAAATTTATTGGGTCCTTTAAATTACAAAGGGCATCACTATTTGAATCAAGAAAGAAGATTCATTGATGATTTAATAAATTTGAGTCTTCATCTTCCTATGAATTTAAAAAGTGATCTTCAAAATATCCTCCCTTTCTTCCGTCAATTTCAACCATTAAAAAAATCAAAAGTTAGAGAAATTCTACCGGGTCTTTGTTTGAATTCATTTACGCCAATCAAATTCAACTATTCAAAAATAATTTCTCATTTAATCTATGGTCGCTTGTGGGATCCGATTTTTAAAACTTGGATTTCAAGTGAAAGTCTAGTTTTAAGTTCCCATTTTTTTCTTAATATTGAATCTAACACTGCTGCAATCATGAATGATTTTATGGAATCTGTTTTTGGAATTTCCTATTACGATGAACTTATTCATTACAGAAAAGTTTACAATGTATTATCTAGGTTAAAATCAATTCACAAGGGATCCTTTGATTTTAGCATAAGACGACAAGTGATTCATTTTCAAATGAGAAAGGAAAGATATCAACTAATTAAAGGAGTTTCTCAAAATGAATTTGATAAGAATGCATGGAGAAAAATTTTGACGAGAACTTGTAAGGCTCGTAATGCGACAGAGTTAAGTAAGGTTATATATGAAAAAATCTCGTCTCAACTAGAGTTGAATGGTTTCCAAAAAAGGATAGATTTAGAAAAGTCATCTGGTTTGAGTAAAGCTAAAACCATTAGAATTATCAATCAAATGATTGAAGATGGAGTTGTTCTTCGTCAAAACTCTGGAAAAAAATCACTGTATAAATTAACAAAGGCGTTTAATTTCTCTTAGTCCTAATATCTGGATCACTCTTTTTTGGAGTCAATTCGCTCAACCCTTGAAAAAAACAACAAAAATCACAGTCTGACTTCCTTTGAACTTAGTCCCAGTTTTTTTAATACCTTAGAGATTATAGTTTCCAAAAGAAACCGTCTTTTTACAGCGAGCTCCACAAGTTCAAAAACATTTCGCCAGTAAATGGGATCGTTCTCGCGAAAGCGAATCATTTCAGAAAATTCTGGTTCGAAACTGCAATAGCCGATGGTTTTAATGTCAATAGCTGTCATCACCGCAAGTACTTGATTGTTAGTCAAGATGGGAGAAGAATCCCGTTTCGGTAGTAACTCCTGTAGCTCTTGATCGTCCTGCACTGAACTTTTATCAGGCCTCCACGCTAAGAGGGGGAGTATATAGCGAGGAATCTTTGCTTTGTCTTTCCCTGTTCCATCCCAAAAAAGCTTTTGATCCTCCTCAGAAAATATTTCTTTAATTTTAAAACCTGATCGTCGTTCCATTCGGTCCAACAACGTCCGCGAACCCATGTCCTCGAAAGGCATTTCAAAATAACTATGAAACTGCATGATCTGTTCTTGAGCAAAATCGACGCCGGCCAATACTAAAGGAATGTCCATGAGATAAGCGTAATGAAAACCTAAAAATTGATTAAGGGTTCCATCCATTCGATCAACAGTTTGGTAACTCCCTTTCTGTCCTACATTCTGAAGGGTATAACGATAGAGAGTTTTATACACCGAAGAACTTGGCTTGTAGCGAATATGTTCCAGATTCAATTTCTGAGCGACCTCTAAGGATCGCTCAAGAGCTACGGCACTATAAAAACCATTATCCCAGGTCATCAGCAACAACCGAAGTCCAGGATAATCACGTTTGAGTCGATGCAACATGTAGGTGCTATCCCTGCCTCCACTAAATAACACGATGGCATCATATCGACCTCGACCTTTTCCTTGATAAGCTTTAAGAAGTTCATCAAGAGCCCTGGCCTGATGAGCAATGTATTTCTCATGCCATGCTTCTTCTTCTTTGTTCTTGGTTCGGTTGTAATCAGCACAAAGATTACATACCCCGTCAGTTAAGGTCACATAGGAGACACGAGATGAAATAACACATTGAGAACAACGCTGGGCTATCATCTTAGTAAATAACCATCGCACTCTGGGCCAAATTTTTTGAGCCACAAAATCGAAGAATCTAATTTCGCGAACTATCTGCTGATCAACGTTCATATTCCACTCCATTCATGCACTCGTAAGTGAGTTGAACCTATCTTGAGTCCATCCAATTCAGCAATGGCACGATCCACATCTTTCACCCTCACCAATGCATAGGGTTCAAAGTGAGGGTTTATCCAATCGGCAAAGATCTGTATGTTCTCTTCTGGCCCGTAAGGTAAAATTAATTCTCTAATTCTTTTTTCATCTGCCCTAAAAGGCAAAGCACCAATAAAAAGACTCTTCATTATTTAACTCCTTATTCCATAGCGTCCTGGTGCTATGATCCCTTGAGGATCCCAAGCTCGTTTGAGTTTTTGGATAGACTCTAACCGTTCCTTAGGAATTCCATATCCTTGAAAAACAATTCCATTACGATAACAATTAATTCGCTCTTTCCTAAATTCTGAATGAAGCATTCGATAGGCCCGATGAGCCCTTAGCAGCTGTTCCTGATTTGATTTATCAAAGGAAATATTTAAAACACAGACCAAGTGAATTTCATCAATCAAGGTCATGGTAATGGGAAGCTCAAATCGAAACTTTTCAAAAATAGGGCGAACCAATCTCAATAGTTTTTCAGCTTCTTGAGGACAAGCTCTGATAACTGGACATATCCAAATAAGCCCTAAATCTGTTTTGTTTTGAGTTTTCCACTGTATGTGTTCATTGGGGCGAGCAGAGGGAATTCCCTCGCACAAAGAATAAATATCTTCAAGCGACGAAAGACTCCTCTCAACATTTTGAAGATAACTTGGAGAATTGAAAAAAAAGAGGCGACTGAGCCGGCGTAAAATTTTAAATCGACCAGGGTTGAACATCTTCACCTGTCCATATTTTCCAAGCCTCGTTTTCAAAATATGCATGGACTCCTTCACTTGGATTTGGCTCCCATAAAGCCCACCCACTCCTGCCCACAGCGGTGTTCGCATCAATGGAATTTTTAAACGCTCACGGCAATCAGCGTCTGAAAGGCATTGTTCCTTTCCCAACTCCGGTGGAAAATGATTGGTGGACATAAAAATACGAGTGGCATTAGCAAAGTGAGGCAAACTTCGAATCACTCCGAGCTGGCGAAGTTCTCTTAAGACAGGAAGGACCTCCAAATAATTTTCTTCCTTAGAAATTTGCAAGGTGTAGGTAACAATAACTTCAGGCCTACGAAAAAGCGGAAGTTGTAAGGCCGTAACAATTCCAAAGTTAGACTGAATAAAAAGCGGTGCTAAGTTTGGTCCCATCGTTGGAAATCTTCCCGTATGCAGAACTTCCCCTGATCCCAAAACAGCACGCAATGAAAGCAAATGGTCACGATGATTTCCCAAGGGTGTGTGACCAAAACCGCCATCGAGTGTATTCCCAACCAAACTGGCTTCGGGTGAAGCCCCGGTTACATCAGCCATCCAGTCCTTGGCATTCTGCCTTAAAAAACTAACCAACTGCCCTTGGCTAACTCCTGGCTCAATGGTGACGGTACCACCTTCGATGTCCAAATCTAGAATTCGTGACATCCGCTCTAAACTCACTACGACTTGATTTTTTTTGACCGGGGTCATATCTCCATAGCCCCTATTTCGTCCTCGACTTAAAGGGTACAGCGGTACGCTCCATTGCCCTGCCGATTTGACAATACTCAACACGTCAGCTTCACTCTTCGGAAATAAAATAGCAGGAACGCGCCTATTCACACCTAAAGAGTTTTGCGAAACCTGGGCTAGGAGATCTACATCCGTGATCACCTTGTCTTCCCCAATTTGCTCTCTTAGAGTTTTCAGAAATTCTTCCACTGAATCTATCTCCTCCTAAGAAAGCCTTGCATCGAAGAAAAAAAGGAGCAACACCAATCCATGAGTTACCTTGTGATCTTTAATTAAAAATGTTGTTGAGTGTTTACAAAATCATCCTCGGCGCAACAGGAGGAAACACTATTTAGTTTGAGTGAGCGCACAAAAATCAATACTCAGTAAATACACGTCATCTGGTTCTTGTGTTTTATAGGTCAAGTCATCAACTTGATTTTCGAAACTACGAATGAGCCTTTTTATTTCTTCCATTTGAGCATGGTTCAAGGCAAAAAAATGTCTTGCATGGTGTGATCGTTCTCTGTTTGTTCCAAGAATGGACTTAAGCTTTCGTGGATAAAGAGATTTTTCCATCCTCCTGCAAAACAATGCCTTATCGCCTTCGATTTGAACCGAATAGTTTTCATGTATTTCTAACTTTCCATTCACCATCATCAACGCTCCCTCCATGAGCAATTCATCAACAGCTTTTTTTACATGAGCTTTTCTCATCCCTAGGGCCTTCGCTATCCAATCAAAATTCACACGAAAGTCTTTCAGTTGCGTCATTCTTCGAATAGTGAAGTGATACCAACTCCAATAGAAAGGGTTTTTAACAGTTAACTTTTTGGTCAAGATCCCTTCGCTATAACGATCAACTAGAGCTTGAGCGGCTGCCTTTTCTGTAGGGTTTTTTCCATAACGAGATTCGACCAATGCTATAAACCAATCTAATTTTTCATCTTTAAATCCAAGCTTAGACCCTATTTTTAAGGTCATGGCTCTACTGGATACAGCTCGTGCGGAGAGAATTCGACTTAACCGTGCCGGCGAAATTCCAAGATCTCGGGCAAATGCACGCAAAGAATATTTTGGATTTCTTTGTGTGCGACTTTTTAATTCCCCTCGAAGAATTTCTGTAAAATCATTAAGGGGCTCCTTCTTCAGTTCTGAATTTATCATCTGTGTATTCAAGGAGTATGAATTACCCCTTCCTTTCCTTATGGGACTTTGCCTTGCTGCCCTCATCTATATTTTTAAGAACAAAATTAACGAATTCTTTTTTAAAGTTTATCTTGAATTCCTTGGAATCAAAAAAAGGATTCATCACCGTCACCCTGATCAACATTAAGTCTTTTTTTTGGGATTGTTCATTATTACATTTCCACTGTTGACTGAGCTTTTCAATATAAGCCGAGTAACTTTCATATTTTAAAATGGTTTGTGAGACAATAAAGCCCTCTTTTTTTTTCGCCATTTTATTCAATAAGCTTTTTGTTTTTTTATTTACAGATAAGAAACTATCTCCCTCCGAGGCCAAACAAAAACACAAAATATTTAGATCTGTACTGTGAGCAATTCGAATCCCTGGATGGGATTCTCGTAATAAAATCTCAAGATCCTTTTTGGTCCGCAAAGTTCTTTTAATTATCTGTCCTAAACCTTGGGAATTTAATGGAATTGATTTCGCAGTCATCCACATCGCTGTGGCCCCCGTTCCAGGACGAGATCCCTCTAGGGTGTAAGGACCTCGATCTACTTTTTCTTCATAGACAACGTAAGGGCCAAAAAATGATTGCAAATAGTAATCCTCTCTATGGGCACATAAAAAAGCGCCACTCGAATAAGGAACGTAGCCCATTTTGTGGGGGTCAATGGTGACTGAGGTTGCTAACTTCATTGCCTTTAAACTTTGAAAAGCTTTCTGAGTAAAAAGCTTTGGTTCCGTTTTAAGGGTCGCAAAAAAACCTCCAAAGGCGCCATCTATATGGCACCAGGTGTTGGGCACTTTGTTTTTTTTGAGCAACTGAAGAATCTTATCAATAGGATCCACAAAACCTAGCTCGGTAGTTCCAAAAACGGAAACAATCATCTGAATGGGACGATTTTCCTTTTTCAGCTCTCCTAAATCACGATCTAGTTTTTTTAAATCAACCTTCCCATCGGCATCAAGATCTAAATAACGAACTTGCTCGGGATCCAAACCTATAAAAGAGCAGCCCTTCATCCAGGAATAATGTTTATGCTGTGGAATCAGCACCACGGGGTCGTTATTTTGAGTTCCAAACATTTCTTTAAAATAGATTCGTTTACTCTCGCTGGAGTTCAATTCTTTTAATGATTTTTGAAATTGCCTTCTAATTTCTTTTTTTAAAAATAATTTATGAAACCTTTTCCACCCACAAGAGCTGGTTTGCCATAACTCATTTTTCGTCTTTAGAACTTGATTTTCCGTAGCCAACATGAGGGCCCATAAAAAAATTCGTTCTTTCGACCTGATCAAAGATTCAAAATTAGCAACTGTTCCACCCGAGGTGAAATGCCCATGATTTCCTTTAAATCCAATCATTTGATTGAGCCAACCAATCGCTTCATTTTCAATTTTGATCCCCACCTTTGCCGATTCATGGGAAATGATGTTTGGATTATGAAGCAAGCTGATAAAGTGTCCTAGTAAAGCAGGCAAATTAACTTCAGAAAACATATGACCAATATAACGAGGTGAAAATTGAGGAACCTCTTTTTCAAAAAGAGCCGCTAAATGTTTAAGATTTTCAGAAACAAAATTTTGTTTATTAATAAACTCCTTGAGGTTTTGGTCAAAAGCACTGACCGCAGGGCCATCATAGGGATTAAGCTTTTTTCTCCATAAGAACCAATTGTTTAAAATGCCCAACATTTGTTCTAACAACCAAGAACTATTCTCTGCCTTTGGTCCCAAGAAAAGGCTCTTCATGGAAACTTCAGAGGGATAACATTTTTGATATTTTTTCATATAAAATTTATTTCACTGCACGTTTAGTTAGCTAAATATTTAGCTAACTAATGGCCAATTATTTAGCTGTGGAACTTTGATCAATTTCCCCATCATTTTGCTGTTTTGAGCTTCTGGCAAGGTAGAACTTTTCTAACTCTTCGCGAAAATATTTTCTTTCAAATTTTCGAAAGGATTCATACTTTACCTGAGATCCTAGAATTTCTATGACTTTATTCGCGCTTTCGCTTTCAATTTCCTTCATTTTAGCCAAACCTTGTTCTAGAAAATCAGTACGGATGGTTTCTTTTTTTTCAATCAAATTCTTGACGAGAGTGTGCGACATGGCCACAATTTTTATGGATTTTTCTTCTTCAATTCTCCATGTTTTCAAAAGATAATCCATCGCCGCCTTGCCCCACTTGTCATGATATTTGTGGTTTAAGTAAAGCTCTGTAAATTGGTCTGTGTACAGCACAAGATCCACATAGGACTCCTTCACTTCGGGGACTCTGGCTGGGATAAATTTTTTACCTATTAAATCTTTCTTGTTTTGCTCTGCTTGCTCTGCGATTCTTTCACTCACAGGGGTCTGTTTCTCTTTCACGTAATTATAACCAGAGCTCCCTAAGAAAAACAAGAGCATCCCCATCAACATTCCGCCCCCAACAAACTGCTGACGTTGTCTTTTCTGTTTCGACAATACCAAAGTGGCATCTTTCTTTAATTGCCCTTTATCTGAGTCCGTCTCTGCCGATGTGGCGGCTGAATGTTCATCAAAGGTGTTAACAATTTGCTTATAAATATTTTCAGACAGCTGAGCAAATTGAGCCGGCGGCATGGTTCCAATAATTTCTTTTTCAATAGAACGATGAATCTCCTTCGCTATCGTTTCTTTATTCTTATAAATATCGCTTAACATCGTTTCTTTCATGGTGTTTAGCTTATCTAATTCGAGAATTTTCATTTGATTCACTTGTTCTTGCGTAGCCTTCTGCATCTTCTGTTGTTCGATAATTAACTGTTCTTTGAATAAAGATTTTTTGGCTTCAAAATCTTTTTCCATATGAATGACGTTTTCTTGCTGCGCACTCATCTCATATCTCATCTCTCCCAATTTCTTTTCGACAATTCGGGTTTCATGGATGACAGCCTCTTGTTGCTTTAACAAACGGATATTTGATTCTTTAAGCTTATCTACTTTCTCCTTGGTCTCATTAAAGTCTTTTATGATCAGGTCATTTTCATTTCTTAACTGAGAGTTGTTTCTTTCTAGACTGGTATGATCTACTCTTAATTCTTTAACTTTAGCTTCTAATATATTATTCTCGTCAATTAGATCTTTATTTTTATATAAAAACTCGTCCTGTCTTTCTTTCAACCATTGACTCAACTCTTTGTTTTTCTTTTCTTCTAACTCTTTAATCTCGGCTGCTTTGAGTTGCCATTCATTTTCTTTCTTTTTTTGTTCGGCCTTGATCCACGCTTGGGTTTCATTTCGTTTGTTTGACTCAAAATTCCTTAATTGAACCTCGCGTTCATCCCACTCTTTTTGTAATCGAGATTTAGTCTCCTCAACCCAGCTGTTTGTTTCTTTTACCAGTTTTTCATTCTGTTCTCGTACTGATTTCTCTTGATGCTCAAGCTCTTTTAATTTAGCTTCCTTATCTCTGTTAAAGTGAAAGTAAAACTCTTCTTCCTTTTTTTTCAGGTTTCCTTTGAATTCAGAAAGTTCATTGTTTTTTCGTTCTTCTTCAAGTTCTAAATCATTATAGCGAGAGGCAATGTCTCTCTCTGCAAACTCTTGTCTTTTTTTAAGTCTTGATTCAAAATCCTCACCTTTTTCAGCAAGCGATTTTTCAAAGGATTCTCCTCTCAATCGAAGCTCTTCATCTAGCGACTTTCTTTTATCTTGTTCTTCTTTTTCAAGTTTTGACTTCAGACTTTTTCGACTCTCATCAAGAGCTTTAATTTCATTTTCAAGTTTTTCAATATCTTTTTGCAGCAAAGATATTTCTTTTTTCTGATTATCTATTTCAGACTCTGAGTCCATTTTTATTTTTTCAATATCACGATAAGCGGCCGCAATTAATTTTTCTTTTTCTAACTTGGCATTTTCTTCTGATTCGGCCAGCAACACATGCATCTTTTTTAATGCCTCTCGTTCTGTTCTTTGCAATAAGCTTTCTTTCTCTGACTGAGCATCCTTTAAAATACTATTTTTCAATTCCTCAATTTCAATAAGTGACTTACTTTTTAGCTGCTCCATTTCATTTTGTGAGAATTCGCGCATCAAGGAGGCTTTTTGCCTGGCCTCCTCGACTATTCCATGGGCTAAGGTCTCGTTCCTCTTTAACATTTCCTGAGCTTTTAACTGAGCCTCTTCAAGCTTTAATTTATAATAATCATCCGATTCTTTTTTAAATTCATTTGCCTTGCTGTAGATTTCTTGAACCTTAATCTCTGCATCGTTTTGAGCGTCATTGATAAGACCAACGCCACGTCTTTTGGCGTCTTGGACAATTTGAGTCGCCTGGGCGGAGGCCGTGGATAAAATTTCATTTTGTTTTAACAACATCTCATTTTCAATGCTGACAGCTTTTTGTTCAGCAATTTTAATTAATTTATCATGCCCTTCCTGCGCCAACTTAACGATTTTTTGCCCTTCGGCATGAGCCCCCTGAATCACTCGAGAAAGTGATTCTTTCTCGTCCTTAGGCAATTGGCTCTTAACAATTTCATCTTTTTTAAAACATTTCTCTAATAAATTAAAAGACAAATAAATTTCAGATTTTCCTAACTTGACTTTATCTCCAGGCTCGACACTGATTGTCTTTTGCGAAGGGATTTTTTGATCGTTTACAAATGTACCGTTCGCTGAACCTTGGTCTTCAACCCAAATTTTATTATGTTTTAATGTCACGATCAAATGAATACGGCTAATATTCTGATCACTAAAGGCCAAGGTGGCATCTAAGGATCGGCCCACCGTAAAGGTGCTATCGTCAACTATTTTATAGTCAACATTCTCACCTTCTTGAACCGTGACAATAAAAACCTGAATCGACTTTGCCATAAAATAATACTTTCTATTAAGATATCTTTATTTTTTTAATCTCATCAAATTCTCTACCACGTTGCCCTTTAGCTATTTCAATATTCAGTGATTCTTCAGCTAGCGCCTCTTCTGGATCTCTATTCTCATCAAAGGGTTTTTCATTGCTTGGAAACTGATTATGATCACTTCGATACCACAATAAATCCATCGAGCTTTCAAACCTATCGATCATCGAAACGAATACTCTATCTGGAGAAAAAATCACGTTGATAAAATTAAGCAACAATGAAAAAGTGATCCCTGAAATAGAAGATGACATGGCATAGGAAATTTCAAATAAAAATCGATCCATCACATTTTTGGTATTGTCCATGTCTTGCAAATTCATTCCACCCAGTTCTGGCAAGCCTTTGGCTATTCCCATAAAGGTTCCAAGGATACCTGCCACAACAAAGAGTCCTGGAAGGATCGTAACGACATCATTAAGACTAGATATCGGAAACACACCAAAAACCCTATTAAAACAAGGATTGTGATGAAAAGTAGCCTTTGTTATATGTAATAACTTAGGGGTCTCGTCAGTCCATTTTAAAAATTTTAATTGTTTCAATATGTCTTTAACCAACCACGAACATCCTTGTTTAACCAAAAATATCCTATCACTCCAACGCATGATTTTATCAGTGCGTCGGCGTAACATACGGTCTCGCATTTCAAAAATTTCATAATACGTTCTTTCTAACATTTTTTTAGATAGCACATAAAAAGAAACATTTTTTTTGTCATTTGGTTTTTCTGTTTCCATGAAAAGCGAAACTCTTTTCTCAAACTCTCGAGAAAACCATTCGTGGCGTTTTACCGTGTACCAAATCATGACTCGCAGAAAGGCACCCAGTATAAATACCCCACCCATTATGTAAGGTAGAGAGAGTATAAAATATTCTACCAATGTTTTAGTTCCCATGTTCCCATTCTCCTTTAATTATTTCTTTCCATCCATTCCAAATCTGATAATAACTCTTTGTGATTTTTTGCAATCGTTGACCTTACAAAAATCCACTCCCGGCGACACATTTTTAACTTTCATCACCTCAAGAAAACTTCTTCCAGAAACTTTCATGACTGGGAACATGTCTTTTTGGTGATCAAATTCCATCGTCTTGTCATCTATAATATGAGTAAAGATGGATTTCGCTCGCTGATAACTCAAATCCATGTTGTACTTTAAAGCTTGTTTGTCATTTTTGGCACTCGAGTTAGGGTCCACATATTTTCCCTTATAGGTCGGAGAAGCAAAGCCCACAATTTCAACTGCAGATATTTTTCCTTTTACTTTGTCGTTCCCAAATAAAGACTTCGCATACACGGGCATGGCTTTCTCAAGAACTGACTTCATATCTTCATTTAATTTGGCGGATCCCGATTCAAAATAAGAATCACCAAAATCGAGCATTACTTCCCCTGTCTGAAGATCGATATCAGCCTTCACGCCAGCTTTTTCAAATCCCTTTTTGATTTCCTTTGCAACGTCTTTGCGCAGATCTCTTTCTTCCAAGGCTTGACGAAGCTCTTTATCTTTGCTCCCTAAATCTTTTGACAGACCGGCAATTTTATTTTGCAAATCACGCTCTTTCTGTTCCGCTCTTTGTTTAAACTCGCCCTCTCTTTTGGCTCTTTCGGCGGCTCCTAATTTTTGCGCCCCTAGCTCTTTTTCAAAGGCCTTGCGATCACGGTCTCTCTCTGATTCATACTGTCCTTGCAAATCAGCGATTTTTTTATTGTACTCGCCTTCAACTGTTCCTAATTTGTTCTTAAGTTGGTCCGCTTCTTTTGACTTTACATTGAGGGCGGACTGGGTTTGTGCCAGACTTGATGACAATTCTCCAAGCTTGCTTTGCGATTGAGTTAATTCTTTTTGATAGGCCTGGTTGTCTTCATTAAGCTTATCAATGTTTTTCTGATTGTCCTCTTTCAATTTTGCCATTTTCTTCTGATAGGCCTGCTGAGTGATTTCTTTATTTTTAAGCGCCATCTTAAGATCATTCATTTTTTCATCTAAAGTTTCTTGAACCTGAGCTATTTTCATTTCACCTTCAGCAATCAACTTCTTTTTGGTTTCCACATCTTCATTGAGATTCGTAATTTGTTCTTCTTGGGACACAATGGTGACATCTTGTTCTTCGATAATCGAATCTCGTTTTTTAATTTTAGTTTTTGATAAGACATTGGCGTTAATCATATTGCGAACCATTTGCTGGTACTGATTAAGCGCTTCTTCTTTTTGACCATTCGCCAAAGAGGCCTGTCTTAATTTCTCTTTCTCGTCTTTGGCTTCTTCCTTGAGAAGAACTAACTTATCCATTAATTCTTGATAAGCCTTGAACTCTGATTCAGGCGCTTGAGATTTTAAATAATCTTTTTTTATCGACTCATACATTTTCAACTGACTTTTTAAATCCTGAACTTCAGTTTTGAGATTCTGGTTATCTACCTGCTGTTTCATGCCATTGGTTCCCGTTCGCAGTGAAGATGTGACATAAAGTAGCAAAAAAATAGTTGATAAACCTAAAAACAAATCTGAATAAGAAGTCCAAAAATGTCCATCATCTTGGTGATTTTTATGTTTTTCATAATTAAATGACATGTTTTCCTCTTTTGTTCTTCGATTCTCTATTCGAGAAAATCTAGATAAAACTAAATGCATTGACTTAGTTTTTTTAAAAAAACCGACTTTTGACCATGACCAACAAAGTTCTGCTTGATTTTAGTCGAGTGTTGAAAAATGATAGTTCCATGAAATATTGTATTTTATTTTTAGTGTGGTTTGTTTCCTTATGTTACCCGATTTATGTTCAAGCCTATGCTGATTTTATTGGCTATGGATACAGCTCCTGCATGACTTGTCACTACAATGGTCAAGGCAATGGTCCCCTGAATGACTACGGTCGTGGAGTTTTTGCTGCGGAAGTTATCTCTAAGTCTTTTATGAAATCTACGGTTACCGATGAAGAACTCTCAGAAAAAAGCGGTTTTCTTGGGAAGACCTCCTTGCCTTGGTGGTTTCGCCCGGGAGTTAAATACCGTGGGTTATGGTTTCAAACAAATCCTGGAAGCAAAGAAGCATTAAGTAAATTCGTCACCATGCAAGCTGATGCCAGCGCCGTGATTCATTTTGACCAAGATCAAAAATGGGTATTCGTTTCAAGTTTCGGTTACTATCCCGTGCCTGCTAATTTAAAAAATGATCCCAATAAACCCTCCGAGTGGATCTCTCGAGAGCATTACCTTCGCTACTTAAAAAATGATAATTTAATTTTCTTTGTTGGACTTATGGACAAAGCTTTCGGCATCAGAACTGTCGATCATACAGCTTTTTCTCGAGTCAAGACGGGGTTGGCCCAAAATGACCAAACTCATGGAGTGATGACCACCTATAAAATGGAACCTTGGGATTACACTGCCCACGCTTTTCTTGGAAATCTTTCCCAAGATGCCGATCTCAGGCAAAAGGGATTTTCATTAATGGCAGAAAAAGACCTCCACCAGTTTCATCGAATCGGCTCAAGCTTTATGATGTCACAAAACGATTATGTGAACTGGCTCCGCGTTTCCGCTCACTCCAAATTGGGTTTTGGCAAAGGCAATAGTTTTTTAACCGAAGCTGGCTACCTGCAAAATAAACCAAAAAGTGGCGCGACCAAAAATGGAGGCTATGCCATGGCTCAAAGCATGGCCCTCATCCGCCGCGGATTTTTCTTTCTTTCCCAAGCTGAGTATTTTAATCAATCACTTTCGACAAAGTCTCCCGATAATTTAAAATGGACCTTTGGGCTTGTCTCTTTTCCTTATCTAAAAACTGAATTTCGTTTAACCCTAGTCAATGGCAGAGACCTTTCAGATGAAACCACTGCTGGTGATTCTTGGGCTGCCCAAATGCAACTTCATCTATCTTTATAGAGGTTTTATGTTACGTTTCACACTCCTGTTTTTGGTTTTCTCAATTAAGGCTTTTTCCTTGCTCCTATCTGAACCGATACAGCTTGCAGAAAATGCCATTGTGATTGACGAGTCTACACTCATAGCCAAGCCCAAAAGCCCCTCTGAATCTAAATCCAAGACTCAAACGCAGTCCCAAACAAAATCTCAAGCTAAGCCAAAGAGTCTAACTAAACCTCAAACTCAACCTGTTGCAAAGTCAAATACGGCCAAAAAAGCCCAACCAAAAGCGCTAAAAATGAATGAGGGACTTACTTTTTCTGATGAAAGCCCCCAAATTCCACCCCTTTCCGAAGAAGAAACTAATTCTCCTGTGAAGGTGCCACCACCGGTTTCTTCTGCTCCCCCGCAATCATTGAACCCCAAAAAACAAAAGATTAGACCTCCATTGGTTCTCGACGAAAGCAGCGGAAGAGAGGAACCCAAAAATCCCATGGAGGTAGCCCCTACAGCCAATTCATCAAACACTGGACATTCCACTGTGAGCAAATCCAAGTTTAAAGATCGAAAAGCTATCACCATTGATTACAATACTTGGTACGAAACAATTAAAATTTTAAATAGCTCGACAAGCGCCTACTCTGATACGAAATCTCATTATTTTGGCGTTGGTATCTATTACGATCATACGATTTACGAAGAAAAATATGGTTATGCTTTTTCTCTGGGAGCTATCAGTGGAAATGCCCAGTCAGGGATAGTCAACACTGGCGAATACTACGAAAGAAGAATTTCCTGGCTTGGGTACCGAGTGGGAGGAAGGTTTTTTGTTCGCGCGAATACCCGAATAGACATTGGCCCTTCCATTTTAGTCCAATTTAAAGATACCAAATGGCCCGAAGAGGCCACCTTCAAAGTCATGCCTCAAATCAACCCACAATATTTTTTCTTTTTGGATACCCGTTGGAGGATCAGTTACCCCCTTGAATTGGTTCAATCTTTCGGCTTTCATACAAGACAATACTCAATGATCTGGAGACTAGGTTTTAATTACACGCTAAATTAAGTAGCTGTAACAAAATAAGGATCCTCATTGCTTTTCCAATATATCGGGAAGATATTTTAGAAATATTTTTGCCAAACTTGTTTCACAATTGACTCACTCCTTAAGAGAAAACAGTACATGCTTCTTTAAATTAGGAGTAGAAGTAAAAAAAAGGAGTTAGTTATGAAAAAAAGTATTGCTATGTTATTTTCTGTCTTAATATCTTTAGCCACTTTCGCTAAGGGGGATGGCCCAGTCGCTGCAGTTTGCAAAACTGATATTGAAAAATTTTGCGCCGGCAAACAGCATGTTGCTAAGGAAGTAAGAACTTGCCTTGAAACAAAAAAAACTGAACTATCAAAAGAATGCCTTCAAGTTCTTGAAAGTACTGGACCAGGAACTGGAATGGGAAAAGGTAATAAAAAGTAAATTTTTAGAATTCTAATTATTTTTAAGCAGAGTTTTTTAGAAGCTGACCTTCTTGGTCAGCTAAATCAGCCGATATTTCTGTCTTAAAAGTGTTCTTTTCTTGCAGTACAAGCCTCTGCTAAAATTCTTATGTAGATTATATCTGCAAATATGCATTTATAGAATGTATATTTGTGCATTTACAAAATCATTGTGAAAGAATAGCATGATAGCTGATGATCTTATTTACAATGTTCATCAGCGAGAATGTGCGTGAATAAAACAACTTTTCTTATGGCAATTGAGTTGTGCCCCAACCGATCTCAAGTGACTGCTGATGAGCTTTATCAGCGAAAACTAAATCATTAATCTTTACTTCGAGAAAATCAGAAACAACTTTAATGGGCGCCCTAACCAAGATCTCCATTTTTTGCAAATGAAAAAAGTATTTAGATTTAATAAATTTTCCCCCCATATCATTTATTACTCTCATTACATCTTTGGTTGTTCTCTGGGCATCACTGATGGGATATTTAGGCAATTCAGACCAACCATTTACATTAACTTCTTTTTGAGAAACCTCCATCATATTTATTTCAACACCATTTACTTTTGTCGTATCTGCGATTAGAATTTCACTTTCTCCCTTGAAAAAAGTTAATTTTACGTAAATTACTTGTTCTTTATTCTCTTGATTAAGAAAAACCTTCAAACGATCACTCATTTGAACTGATTTGTTTTTATAATTCTGAGAACAATTTAATAGATTTCCGGCATTGCTTTTGGCTGACAATAATATGAGAACTAAAAGACTCATTGTTTTTATAAGCATAATCGCTCCAATTTTGAAAAATTAAAGTTACTTCTGTTTAAAAATACCACTGAAACTTCTAAAAGATTTAGTTTTTTTACGACCATTTCAAAGTTTCGGTGTGAACACAAATTAGAAATATAATATATAACAAGATTCTAAATTTTTCACCTGTAGAGATTTAAACAAGATAACAAAAAACGTCACTTCCGAACGACTAACCTTAAGAACCAGAGGTCGTTGAATCGATTTTATGACAAAAGAATTTGTAGTACAGAATTAACACTTAGTGGAACCATGGCTATTTACTCAATATTATTGATCCAAGTTTTGATCAATTGCATTTCTGATTGAGAGAGATTGGGATTGCTTTGTGGCATGTCCCCAGCTGTGCCCGTATCATTTCCTCTGATTCGATTGTAAATAGAGGAATTCGTCGGATTTTTCTTAGTAACTAAATTCTTTGAAATGTAATCAGCCTCTGAATAACTTGTCCAAGCGCTGTGGCAGCTTAAACATTTATCTGCAACCACTTGTTTAGCAGCAACAAAAGCCTCGGTTCCAGAGGCCGAAGCGACGTCTGAACTTGAAGAGTTTTTTACTTTCCCACACCCCTCTAGCATCACTAAAAATACTAGTAACAATACAATCTTAATTCCCTTTTTCATTCTATTATTATGCCTTCTTTGTTCACTTTTGATCGAGCAATTTTATTTAAAAATCTCAAAAAAAGTCAAAGGTCTGGTTGAACTAGCGAATGTGCTAATCAATTATTTTTGGAACTCCAGAATTATTTTTTCTGAGTCTTTTCGTAATAGGACCCTAAAGTCGTGACAATCATGTCTTCAGCAAGCTGTGGCTCCAATTGATAATGAGAAACGAATAACTCAATGAGCTTTTCTACACTCACACGGCCATCCAGAGAGTTAAAAAGGTCGCCTTGAAAGCGAGCGAGCGCCTGCTGCTGAATGAGCTGAGGATCCAAAGGGATGGCCATTTTCTTATCTCTAAGCCATTCCGGATAGGTATTTATTTTTTCCACCTCCATATCGCGGACTTTAGTCCATCGAAATAAAAGTACGGACTCGTTTCTCGACTGCACTTCATTCGGATGAGATAGGTAAATCATCTTTTTAACTTCAGAGACCTCGACCTGAAAACCCCAAGCAGAAGCATTTTCCTTTAGTTCCTCTTCGGTATACATCAAGCTCTCGTTTGAAGAAGCATAACCCAAAGGACCAAAGTTAATCCACTGTCCTCCAAGTTTAAGTATTTTATTAATTCGTGTGCTTAACTGTCTTACATTCATGGGTAAAATATCGATCACCCATGGAGTTAAAACCAAATCCATACACCCTGCACGCAAGGGTAGATAGGCTGCATCAGCTAGCAGAAAGACCAGACCTTCAGATGCTGGATGAGGCGATTTAAGCTGATATTTAATTGCTGCTTGTTCGAGAGTCAGGGGAGCAACGGCAAAATCGTACAAACTCACATTTTCTTGTTTTTGCACACGGTGGGCGATTTTCGTTAACAATGGATTAAAATCAATAGCGAATGTTTTATCCCATTTTTGTTGGTGATGTAAATCAGTAGCTAGCCTTCCAGCACCAGATCCCAGCACCGCTACTTTTTTTATTTCAGAAACACCCTTTAAAATTTCACTGACAAAACTCAAAGAGATTTCATTTTCTTGAGTCTGCCACGCCCAATCTCGAAAAATATTCTTATGATAAAGAGTTAACGATTGATGCGAGGGAATCACAAACTCCCTCATTCCCCCGCTTTGATTCAATTCAGGAAGCCATTTTAAAAGCATTTCCAAATTATGACGATGGGCTTGTATTAAATTTTGCAAGCGCTTTTGAGTGGAAGGAACGAGCTTACCTTCGCTTAATTGGAGCTTTAAACTTTCTTTTTTCATTCTATGAAACTCAATTAAATCTCGAAATTTTTGCCGCCAATAAGACTCATAATTCCCAAGATTTGGAAAAAGCCAAGGCAGTTTATCAATAAGCGGAAATACATGTTTCCCGGTTGAAGATCGAGATGAAGATTGAAATCCTTCCCCATTCCACTCCAGTTCTCCACCATCGACTGGCGAAATTAAAAAGGGCAATAAATCACTCCAAAATTTAGACGTCGATGAAGGCGACGATGACGAATTAGACATAAATTGATTATTTATGAGTTTAAAAATATTTACTAGAACTATTTTCTAAGAGCTCACTTAGCATTTATCTGAGGGCTCCATTTTGGATCCAGAGTCTTATAGCTGCCAGCTCTTCCGCGCTTAACCTTGCTCCACCTCGTGGCATAAAATCATTACCGGGCCTTTCGACGGATAGAACAAGCCGCGAGCCAGCTGGGTTTCCTGCAATGATACGGTTGCTAGCAATTAAAGTGTCGTAGCTATCTAGGTTGGTTCCCCCTGCTGCGTTTCCTGCAGTGTGGCAGCTAAGACATTTTGTGTTAAAAATTCGAACCTTGATACTATTGAAAGTGGGTTCTAAGGTTGCGGACCCTCCTGGCAGAGCGATATTACCTGACGAATCTATGAGTCCTTCCATGATCCACTTATTTAATGCTTGTAATTCGTCGGTTGATAATTTTTTCGTTCCTGGAGGCATGCTTCCCTCTTTGATCACTCGGATGATGTCAGAGATTTCTGGCTGTCCTGGAATCACCAAGCGAGTATACAATAAATATCCTAAATCATTGATGTCTGAAATTCCCCCTTCGGGTTTATCAGGATTGTGACAACTCAAACATTTGGAGTTGAGAATATCCATAGCCTGTTTTCCTAACACATCCTGCTCGCTCATTCCTTCGAATGAACCCTGGTCAGAGTTGTTTGGAGCTCTCACCGCAGAGCAGTTTTGAAACATCAACACCAGGACCAAACAACCGAGGCAGGCCAAAAGACTGCGCTTTATTTTTTGAATTCGACTGCCTCTGACCGTACCTAAATTGTTTTCATTGTTTTCATTGTTTTCAATTTTCATAGGATTTCCCCTTAATTGTTCTTAGCCCCACTGAGCAACCAGGATTCTAGATCGAAATATTCTGATGCCGTTAATGGTTTTAACCGAGGCATTAGCAGGGCCTCAGTAGTGAATTTTCGCAAAGTTCTGCGATACATGAGACTCACGGGGACAATCACTTTATCTCCTTCAGCCGTGAAAGAAATGGAGTCAGCACCTGGCACCAAAATCTGCTTGTTACTTGAAATCATCAGCTCGTAATCCTGAATATCATAGCCCCCATCCCTCCTAACCGAATTGTGGCACTCCGTGCAGGTAGCAAATAGAGTCCCACCGTTACTCATCAATTTGCTAAAGGTAATTTCTGTTGAAGGAGGCTCTCGGTGCATTCTTTTATTAAAGACGATTCTTGCAACCTCGGTTCCCTGAGGGATTTGAACACTGCCAAGACCCGCTTCTAAACGCAGTGTTAAAACGCGGTTTGATTCATATCTTTCATCCCGAGCCGTTTTGATTGTGATCGGTTTTAAGGTTTCACCGGGAGCAAAGGCAAATGATGTGGTTCCCAATTTGTAATCCCAATCAAAACGGTTAAAGCTGGTCCCTACCACAGATCGTGCGACTTCAAAGTTCCTAGCCAAGGGGTGACCACAACCACCAGCTGATGGGCAAACTAAATTATATACGTCTGGCAAACAGCTTGTTGAATTAGTTACTCCTCCACTACACAAAGCGCTGGTGTCTGGGGTAATAGAAAAGGTAATGACCTCGGTGCTAGGCTTATCTAGAACGACGTTAAAACTCACTTCACCAGTATTGTTAGCCAACACCGTCCTGGTTCCTGTGAAGGATAACAAAACAGGAGGAGGCGGTGGGGGAATATTCGTTGTTTCTATGTTCTCAAAATCAAAGCTAAGCTTATCTTCAGCAAAGATAGCTCCGGCAATGACGATAGCGCCAGTGGATAACAAAGAACTAGGTAAGGCCGCTTGTGCGGTTTTTGGAATCTTTGCATCTAGATATCTAAAATTAGTACTATAGTTGATATAACGCCCATTAATTAAAGTAAATAGCCCTTTAATATGAATATCCTCGCTGCTTCCATAAATACGTGGTGAATGGACGGAAAAATATCTTTCAGTGCCACGAAGCACTTTATGAACAACGACTGAAAACTTCGCCCCTTTCAAATCAGGCACGCTTTTGTCCTTTAGCTGAATCAGGTCTTTAGCCAAATCATACTCAATAGTTCTTTCTTCTCCGTCGTTCATTGTTGGGATGATTTTGCCAATTAATCCAAAATTCGATCGGTCTTTAATACTTAAATTCTGCTGCGCTTCTCCAGTGCCGCCAAGGCACATATCATATTCTGAAAGAGCCTTAACCCATGTAATTTTAAGCTCATTGACAGCAACCGTATGTTGTGAACCAGTGTAGGGAGGGTTATGGCCATCGCTGATGGCATTGCTAGATACTTTGGAGTAACCAACCTGCATAAAATCCTTGTAAGCCACAACAGTATCAGGATTGGAAAATTGACCCTTACCGGGCCCTGTGGAATGACAAGACTTACAATTCGCAATCAAGAAAGGTTGATAACTTCGAGCATAAAAATTCATCAATTGATCCTCGCAAGGTTCCTCACTGAGCTGCTGGTTTGTCAGGGAGCTCAAAGACGATGATGATTCTTCTGCATCCTTTGGATTGCTGCAATTATTAAAGGCCACCGTGGTGAAGACCCCAACCATAAACAGCACTGATAGATTTTTTAACATTCGCAAATTCATTACGTCCCCCCAACAATCCTCAAATTAATTCCCATACCGACCCAATGCTAAGAAAAACTAAGCCAATCTAGGCAAATTAAACCAAACTAAGCCGAACCGTCTCAGTTAGACCTATCTACCTAACGTCTCGTCATACTACGCAGCCGCTTTACCATGTATCTTCACAATCTTATCCAAAGCCAAAGTGTCAAAGGTCCGATTGGTTTCTGGAATTCCTGACCACAACCCAAGTTTTCCATTAAAGGACAAATAGTTTGCAAAAACGGCCGCAGCGGCAATTTCTGAGTTTCCTCCCACTAAAAATCGATCATCCGCAGCTTCGGCATCCGGATCATTTTTCATATGTCCCAGCTGAGAATCGACAGACTCAACCGTTTCACTGGGGTCATAGGCCATCATGAACATGGCTCCAGCATCTCCACGATCTGCTGTGGGATCTACTCCTGGCGAATCCGACTTTGGCGTACCCACGCCTCCATCACTTACTAAATGAATAAACCCTGGAGAATTCATTACATGAAGTGATTGAATGATTCTCCCAATCACCACTCCTGCGTCGGTGTCCATTCGGTTCGTAGTCGCAAGATCAGAGCCATGATAATCATAACCGCCCAGTTCAATACTTATAGTTCCTGCATTCCCGTTAATTGCATTAAAAAGAAGAGCCGCATTAACATATGAGGCGTCCCCTCTCCCTGTATTGGCATTCAATCCCCAAACGGCAGCAAAAGCAGGATTGGTTCTAGGATCTAAGTCTAAGCCAGAAGGGTTTTCGATCAAATTCACATTGTCTTTATTTGCAGTTCCTAAAAGGCGATCCAACAAACTTCCACCCGTCATGCTAGCTAATTTCCTAGATTGAGCTTGGGATAGTTTTGCAGAAGCTTTGAAAAAACTGGTTTTCTGCGAGGCACTTAAACCACTCAGCCGATCAGCGACCCCCAATGCGTTGATAATATTATCGACGTTATTCACAATTAAGGGAGCGGGAGGCATGACAAAAGCGGTGGCATTGCTTACGCCAATTCCATTGTCCACACGACCCATGTTAGGTAAAATCTTTCCTTTCATCCCGGCTTTGGCAACTAGTCCCGAGCTATCAAATCTATTTGTGTCTGAATCGTTCTGAGATTGGAGGGGCAACCCAACAAAGTGAGTTTTAGCTAAAGCAGAAGTAGCTAAATTGGGAACAAGACTTGTTTGAACACCAGCTAAGAATCCAGATCCTGAATAAAAATTAGGTTTATTTTTAAAATGCCCGTCTTTTACAATTTGACCGACCAAATTGGCTGCAGATCCCAAACCTTGAAGTCCGTAGTGAGGCAATAACTCACGCCCTTCTGTTAAGGCAATCCAATTTCGAGTAGCTCCCCAACCGCCGTTCAGATTGACAGTGATAAAGGGCGCGAGCTTCGTGGCTGCAGCAGCTTTACACAATTCCTGTGCCTGGGCCAATCCAGACTTGGCAAACATGGTCATGAGCGAGGGCATGGTCATTGAAGCCATAAACGGAATGGCTCCGGAAGCTAAAAACTCCCTCCTCGTGACGGGTTTTCTTCCATGGTACAGTTTAGGTCTGTTGTTGTTGTTACCGTTGTTACTATTGTTGTTTTCCATTTTTAATTCTCCAATTTTTTAATTTTTATTTTTATAATAACTCACTAACTTTCTCTGTGATTCGGGCATTTTGCCAAGCTACTTTAACTGAGCTCCCCATCTCATCAACTACATTGGTTAATTCAAGAGAGCGTTTAAACTCGCTAACATAGAAGTGCACAACATCACGGCTGCTGTTCTGGAAGCCTGAGTTTCATTCGCACCGACAGAACTCGTGATAGAATCAATAACGATATCTCTTTCTTCGTTACTAAGTTCGTAGTCCCTAAAACAAGATAAAGCCATATTTGATGCCGCCACACTTATGGCTGAAGTGCTGGGCAATACATCGGCATTCAAATTCCAGCCAGCAAAAATCCTTGTACCCCTGGCAATTTCTTGATCGACAAGATCATTGCATATTTCACCTGCAATGCTATGTACAGCCATCATCATTGGCGGAGTGAGCGAGTTGACAGCTCCATAGGTTGATACAGATCCCACTTTGGCATCGTACACACCTAGTGTTAATGACGAAACACTTTCCAAACCTGTACAAGCAGCTAAGTGCTGAACAATATTTGTTGAGCCGACTAACGCTGCTGTTTTTGCTCCTGGAATGACCTCAATAGCATCTGGGTCGACACAAGAAGCCCCGAGTGTTGAGCTTAGTTCTTGGCTGTTATTTGCATTAGGATAAAAACCCCCTTCAGAGCAACCATTTCCAAATATAACCACAGCAGAAACCAGGACCAAGGACGTTTGAAATACCCGCATAAGTCGTTTTGCTTTAATTTGATTTTTGTCGTTCATGTTATTTCCCCCCTAAACATAATTCGTTTGAAACAATTTTTTGAAATAAATACTTCAGGTTGTAGTTACGTTCAGGTTTCGAAAATTCTTCAGCCACAGTTTTAATAAATCCATCTTCTTTTACACCAGCCTCGCGTTTGCAAACCGTAAAGAAAACTCGTTTTGCCATACAACGAGGGAAAGCCTTGCTTTCAGCTATCGCTTTACCAAATTCATTGGTGCCTTTCCCCGATACTCTCGGGCCCCATCCAATGGCGATCTTGTTTGTTCCACTGTTAGCATTATTCACCCATTCATCACCTCTCAGAATTCTGCCATCCCTAAAAGTTTCTTCGTTGTGATTCATCTTACGTGATACGGTAGGAGCATCTGGATGAATTCTCATTACAATAGAATTGTCCTCATTAGCATTTGCAGCTGTTGAGTTCGGAACCAAAGAGGAGTGTTTTAAAAAATCATTCGAGAAAGTCATGTGAGCAAAGGCAGGACGGAACCCATCTAAGACCGTATGGCAAGCCCGACATGAAGTCGTGAACTTGGCCCTGCTGCCTCCAGGATTGCGATCGATATCCCGACCAATCACATCCTCTGGGCCTGAAGCATCTGCCATATTTTCAATGGGCATGCACAAAAACTCTCTAAAAGTAAACTCCGCAGCCCTTCGATTAGTACCGGCCACCATGTGGGACATCGCCCACTGACGAGTCGTTAGTAAACCAGCAGCCCAGGAGTTATCTACCGCCTCAAAGGTAATATTATTAATGTTGTTATTATTCGTGCTATTGTTGGCCGTTGCTGAACTAGCTCTTAACAAAATTTGTTTTCGCTTCATCAAAACGGCTTTCAAATCAAAGTTTCCAGATTCCAAGGCTTCATAATGATTGTTAGATCTTAAAATATCATCGATGTCGTCACTTGGAACCGCTGATTTTGTAGGATCTCCTTGATAGAAAAAATCTCCAGATAACAATTCTTTAGCGCTGATATCATCCCTTACAGCCCCAATTACGGTTGCTGTAAAATCATTTAAGGGGTAATTAATGGTCTCGTCCCTATTTGACATCTTGGCCGCAAAATTTCTGACAACAATATTGTAGAAAGAGGGATTCTCAGTAACCAAAGCCGCTGCTCCAACACCATCATTCACATTTAGTCGTTGTTCCATTTGTGTCAACAAAGGGTTGTAAATAGGAGTCTTGGTTCCCGTCAGACGCTCATAGATCTCGGAAGCTTTTAGCAAATTTTCAGTTCTTGGCACATTCACTATGGGAAACAATTCATTCTTAACAATTTGATAAGCACTCCCAAAAACCTCGTCCTTACTCAAAGCCTCGCAGTAAATAGCCAATCGATACATCTTCCCTTTCCAATAACGATTAGGGTTATTTGATTTTGGATCACTTCCAATGTAATCCTGAAAATTTTCTGGTTGGGTTAAAATGGAGGTTGAGCTTATGTAGTCATTTCCTACATTTAAATAAGCATCACTTATCCATTTATCAAAATAGGTCCCAGGAGTTCCACCATTAAAACCATTTCTGGTTTCAACGGCAGGATAAAGATTTCCGTTTCTGTCCGTAAGATACAGATTCGCAAAACCTGTTAGCTTATTAACTGTAAAAATAACTTTCTGTTTATAACTTGTTGCTTTCCGCCCTAGACCATCGATCAAGACCGAAGTAGCGGACGAGGTCACCGGCTGTGCGAATAGGTTTTGATTTACTGGATTTGTTAGGGCCCCAAGAAATCTATCTCCCATATTATAAACTTGGCCTAATGCAAAATTGATGTTTACATTGTTTCCTCTGTTAGTGAAATCTTTTGACATGCTCACTATACGAAGAGGTTGAAGGAAATTAGGATTATTGCTCTCAGGGTATTCTCCCGTTCTTCTTTCAACAGTTTCATTACTTTCGATTTCCGCTTCGATAGTTAAACCTGTAGTCCCTGGCTTCCTGCATTCCGAAGTAATTTTTGTTGCGTAATCAATGGATCGAATAATAGTGCTCCCACGAATCCTGAGAAAGCCATCGTTACTGCTATCTTTTCCAAATTCAATTTTTGTTTTGTCGGTTCCATACCATCTTAAATTTAATTTAGCCCCTATATTTGATTTGTCTTGGAACACGACGGGGGCATCATTTTGAAGCATTGAAGTGAAATCATCTTCAAAATCGTAGTGTACTACCGCCTTGCTATTTCTGACAGCAGAAGTGATATCTGCAATGGAGATCATACCCACAAAAAACACGGTCAAAAATACCCAATGCTTTGCTTTTATCTGTTCTCTCATCTTCGCTCTCATTAGTTTCCCCCCAACTAGATATTTTTCATCACTCACCACCCACTCACGTTCAACATTTTTATTTCAAAAATATAAACTCATTTCATTCTTTGATTACTTAATCTCATAAATATAAACAGCCCCTGCATTAGATCTAATTTCTGATGGACTCACGACCTGCGGCTTTGTTTGCGCCCCTACGATAATTGTTGGCTTGGAAGCCCCTTCAGACACCGACATTGAGTAGCTAAAACTCTCTCCATTTTCACTATAATGATCTAACTGAAGGAAGCTTACCGATGCATTTCTAGCATTCAAGTTGGCTTTTGTATGTCGAGAGATAGAACCTCCGCTAGAACTATTCCCTCGAGTACCGACATAAACCGAATCTCCAACCATGGCCAATGAGACGCCAAATCGAATTTCATCGGCCCCCGCTCCAAAAATAATAAATGGATTGGTTACATCAGTATAGTTTTGGTAATAAATCATGGCCCCACGAGCTATTTGTCCCGGTCGGCTATCATCCACAGCTCCTACCGCTAAAGATGTGCCGTCAAAGCTAATTGAAGAGCCAAACTTTCCTTTATCTGAAATAATGCTTGGGGAATTAATGCTAGCGACATTCACAAAGGTTCCCGCATCGACATTAAATATATGGATAGATCCCTTATAGGAATTAGCTCCCTGGTAAGCAGCCACGACAGCTCGGCCTCCTTGAAATACAAGATTAGCTCCTAAAGCTTGAAGATCATTAAAGGCATCATTACTAGAAAGGATGGTACCTAACAAGGTAGACGTAGGAGTTCGATCACTCGTGCTTCCATCTCCGAAGAGCTCCGCATTGTAAGCGTACAGATAGACGGCACCCTTTACTTGTGCGGTCACATCCCCAACTATCACCGAACTTCCTGTCAAAGCCAGACTCGAGCCAAAACGGGAACAAGGAGTCGTAGGATAAGAGCAAGTCACCGGATTTTTTATCGTCTGAACTAGACTCGCCAGACCACTACTGATACTATATACATAAACTCTCCCTGAAAATCCTTGGTTACCCATGGAGCTCACGGCCAGTAAATTTCCCTTCAACGCTACACTAGTTAAATTGCTTCCAATGGGATTTCCTGGAAGAATTTTTTGTACAAAACTCCAATTACCTTTCAAATTTTTTTTAAACAAGTAAATATATCCAAGATCATCCTCGCCCTCACTCAAGGCCGCAGCAAAGTCCCCGTCCATCGCCACACTCGTCCCAAACTTGGCATTGGTTGCTGGTAATTTAGTAGAGTCTTCGGAGGCTATTGCGTTGTTAAGCTTTTGCTCTTTCCAACAATTGTTCTCAATATTCGTTTGCACGTAGATCGGTTCGGACTCTAAACTCACATTAGCCATATTTGTCGAAGCATATCCCACCTTCACTGTATTTAAATTAGTAGTCGAAACTCGGATAAAGAGTTTATAATAAGCCACGCCATCAGCACAGCGAATGGCTCTGGTTCCCATATTAGCCTGCCGATTGCGAAATCTTAGTGAGATATTACTGTTAGCGTAAGTAGCTCCGCCATTGTTTAAATTATTATTATTAGCTCGAGGCTCTACTGCCGCTCCCAATCTATCCGTGACTCTTTGACCGTTGACATCATTGTCTATGGTTATCGGAGCTCCGCTTGCATCGATTCCACTGTTAAATTGAGATACCTTGCCAGCATCCATACTGAGTGAAACCTGCAAACGAGTTTCATAGGTACATCCATCTGCAGGATCAACCTTCGGATTAACTCCTTTATTATCATCTACAATGACATCTAAAGAAGAAGCATCGTCAATATCTCCAGAACCAACGGCCAGTCCCGCTTTCAAATTAAACACCTTGGCTTTCACCACGTCGGCATTCATAATCATGGGAGTCTGAAGCCATCCTTTGCATCGGTTCTTACGCTCTATTTCAGCTTGAATCTGCGCTGCCGAAGGACCTACAGGACCTGTGGGAGCTGTAGGCTCTGTCGGCGCTACTGGAGCTATGGTTCCTGGCGGGTTGTTAGTAGGTGTTCCAACCGTTTCGGCGGTATTAGATGGCTCGTTGACAGAGTTATTGGAAACAGATGAAGAATCTGTTTCTTCTATTTTAAAAGTTCCTTGGGAGCAGTTCTGAAAGGGAATAAATAATAACAGAGAAAGCACAATAAATGAGACCCTTCGCGAATACTTTCCACGACGCTGAATCAAATACTTTATGAAGTTTACCACTCCAGTTTTTGCATTCAAAATAATTGTACCCAAAATCCCTCCCCAGTTCCTCAACGCTCTTTTCATGACTCTTATCATGATGGCGTAAACTTTTATCCATGTGTTACGGATTCATTCAACTGTTCCAGTATATTCGGAACGAAATTCATTTTTCAATCCCCCCTCCTCGCAATATTTGGTAATTAATTTAACTTTCATCGCTATCTAACTTGATTAACTTGAAGTTTTCAGAATGAGATTCTTGATAATTTAATTTTTACCGTCTCACTTGTATATTTATATTCTTAAGAAAATGAATAATGTGATCACACCTTGTGAACGAGATAAATAAACTGAGTCATTTTGGGACGATCCTCATTTTTTATATCTTTTCCTTAGAATATAGAAAAACTAACAGCTAAAATAGAATCTAAAGAGATCACGTGGGGAGAATTAAATGAATCATCCAATGAATAGAAATCATTACAAAGCTTTGCTCATTTTTATTTTAATCAGCACGACCCTTTCCTTGTTTTTTACAAATTGCTCGGATCCCAGCCAACAATTTCAAGCCAACTCTGAAGGCGGTTCCAGCACTTCCACAACGGATATTCAAACTTCAAATAATCCTGTCGTTGGAAATGAATTCAGTGGAAAGGTCACCGGAGTGATCGATTCCGTTTCTATCTCTGGGCAAGTGTGGGGCTATGCTTTTGATCCCGTAAATAAAAGTAAAACTTTAAAAGTTTTATTTTATTTGGACGGCCCTGTTGGCGTTGGGACTCTGATCGGCGAAGCTCTTGCTAATATCCAATCTCTCGGAGTTAATGCCGGTCATTATTATAAATTTGATCTCCCACCAGCTTATGCCGACGGAAAGAATCACAAGATTTACGCCTATGGACAGTCTGCGACTCCCTCTTTGGCCTTAACCCCAGGTGAGATGAGCTATACTTCATTCACACCTAAGGCCGAACCTGTTTACAATTCGTTTTTAAATTCATATGTCAGCAATTGCTCTAGATGCCATAGTTGGAACTTCAATAGCTTATATTATGGAGCTCTAGTAAGTCCAACTCCTCTGCAAGGAGGAACTGCTACCAACAATAAACTTATAAATAAGTTACTCAACGGACATAATGGCAACTCCTGCAATGGGAACTTAACCACATCCCCCTGCTCTAATATTCAAGCCTGGTGGAATGCTGAATTCAAATAATCCGTTCTTAATTATTCAGAGTTACCAAAAGTGGCTCCGTTTTAACTTGAGCTTTAATTTTGTTGGTATTTACTTTTCCTACTAACCAAATGGAATATTTTCCATTTTTTAATTGACCTGTTCTCCAACCCAGTCTCATTTCTTCAGCTACATAATCAGTTGTTCGAACGGTTTCATTTCCCGATTCATCTTTAAAATGAAATTCCAAACTGTTCATGGGCACACTGTTGCTTTCAGCAAATACCTGAAGTTCAATGCGTCCTTTGATATCTTTATTTAAGTCTACCTGATAACCTTTAAAAGAAATTTTAAGCTCGGGTTCATGATTGACGACGTAAAAATACTGTGGTTTTGAAGTCACCAGCAGCTGATTCAATATATCGTAGGCCCTTGCTACGACGTTATACTTTCCATCTGGAAGAGTTGAAGAATCAACGGTGACGGCCAGGGCCTTTTCAGCGGTCTTAGTTTCACTCACTATTCTTCCAGAATTGTCGATGAGGCTGTAAACTACATTTTGAATATCGTTTTGATTTGACTGAGAGCTAAACTCAACAGAATCGGAAACAAAATCATTATTTCTTGGGTACTCAATCGAAATCACTTTCATTCCCTTATCTACTTCGTAGGACCACGTCGCGTTTCCTATTCCAGAAGAGTCCTCGTAGTCCATATAGGCAAAACCCTTTTCCCCCCAAGACTCACCCCAACTATTTCTAATTAAGAAGGCTCCTTTGGCATCATCGTATCCGACTAAAGAGACCGCATGACCTCCTAAGGCGCCTCCACTTGCATGTTTATAGATGCCTTGGCTATAAACTAAAAAATCTTCATACACTTTCATGGTGGTCACCAAGGGTCCATTCAATAAGGCCTTTTTAACGCTGCTAGGACTCTTAAAAAACTGGGTGGGACGATGGTAATCCGTGATCCTCAGAACACGTTTTGAGGAATCGGAGCAGGTTGACTGGCAGCTCACGTCCTCACCTGTAACCCCAGAAGAGTAAGGCATGCAGGATTCATCCACAACTCCTTTTTTTTTCAAAAACTTTGCAGCTGATTCGGGCATCCAACCATAGCTGCAAGCTCCGCCACCACAGGCAAATAGGTGTTGAGGAGATAGTTGTAAATTAAGACTTGGCAAAAATGAAGAAATATTTATCTGGGTTTCCAAAGTGCCAATAGAGGCGAAAGCCACACAGGATCCACAACTTCCTTGGTTCATTATGGGAGAAACCCAATTTTTTCCATCCTTGTTTCGCCAATCAATGGATACAGGTAAGGTCATTGCTAACTCTTTGCTTGAATGAATAAATTCCACATCGGTATTTGGCGCCTCAGCACCCAACATTTTCTTTAATTCAGCCTTGGATAAGTCATTTAGCCAATTATCCTTAGCTATCCATTGAGGTTTTTCTTTGATTGAACTTAATTGAGTTGAATTTAAAAAAGTCTTGTTGAGATGATTTACATCTAAGATTTTTGCATCACTCTGAAAATGAGATAAAAAAACGATCGTTAAAATTATAAAAGTCTTCATGGTCCCCTCCACAGATAATAGGGCAACTCAATCGGACTTATTTGTCTAACAAAAACCCAAGACTATAGTTAAGAATAGAACTATGGTCCATATCCATCAGTTCCCATAATGTTTTAAACACTGATTACTTTGAGTCGATGATACAGATGAACGAGGCTTAATCAGGGTTTGCTGAACCAAGGATTGATTTGTCGATTTTTTCTTTTTAAAAATTTGATTCCAAGCTACTTTAAATAAATCCTTTGTTGTTACCTCTTTTAATTTTAAAACTTTCAAGGCCTGAATGGGGTGTCTTGATACCACTTTGAGAGCATTAGAAAGAAAGGTATTTTTTGTATCCACTTCTGCTAACTGACTTGATAGCTCCACAGAACCCCTTAAAAATTCTTGAATATGAAGATTCAACTCTAATCCAATTTGAGGAAAAAACTTTAAAATTGACTCAATAAAATGAGGATCATTAGAAATTTCTTGATCCGATCGCGCTCCATACTTTTCATCTATTTTTTGATATAGCTCATTCCTTGTAATCGAGTTTTGTTGAGTATCAGACATCCTCCAAGCCATTTCGGTGAGAGATTGAATATTCTTTGAGGCTATGGCCACCGCAAATCCCATTAAATTAAGACGGTCTTCTTTAGAAAGTCTGCCCACCATTCCAAAATCGAGGAGGGTTTTTAATTCTCTGTCCGCACCTTTAAATTTTTCTCTGAGCTTAACCATTAAGTTTCCTTGATGCGGGTCTGCATGAAAAAAACCCGTTCCAAACAAAGCCTCTTCAAGCCAGTACTGAATAATGGCATTGAGTGCATTCTGTCTGACTTGAATGGAGTGATTTGATAACTCTTCACCGTCCGCCCTTGTTTGAACCATGAAAAGAGGCTGCTCCTCTAAAGAAAGCCACACTTCGGGAACAAAGACATCCGAACGCGAATAAACCTCGATCCCCTCTAATTGGTTTTTAGCACTCACTTTTAAATTCATATCATCCAATATCATGGAATAGGCGTTGCTGGCTAACTTTGAAAACTTAGGATAATCCTTACCTAAAAAATTAGGATTTTTATCAATAGCTTCACAAGCATTGTTAATTACCAGGGTCTCTGCCAAAGCCATGGCTTGAATCCCCGGTTTTATAAATCTAAAAACGACCTGCTTGATTTTCCCATCAGGAAATTTAACCTTTCCGCCATGAACCTGGGCCATGGTACCAACGCCCAAAGGCTCTTTCTCAAACTCAAGAATTTCGAACGGAAATGTAGATTCCGCTAAAAGTTTTTGCACTTGCCAATCAGGAACGGGTCTTCCGTTAGATTCAAACTTTTTAAACAGCTTTTTCCACTCAGGACTAATACTTTTATTGCGCGCTAGGAGTTGAATGACTTTTTGAAGTTGAGGGCCACTATTTGCGAAAAAAGTAGATATCAAATCTTCCTTAGACAGGGGAAATTTAAGATCGAGTAAAGCCGAGAATATATTCACTTTCATTTCTGAGGAAGAGTTTTTAAAATACTCAGACAGCAAAATCGGTAAAACATCCCTCATTAACTGATCCCCGTTACTTGAAAACATCCCTCTAAAAAGCTCAACAAATTGGTTTTCAATCTGCCTTTGTAGAGATGAACCATAAAATCCCTTAGACTGGTTTGATTTAAATTCAGACTGGCTTAAATTAACTAAAGAAGTGATTGTTGCTAATCCCATTTTTTTTAAGAACTGAATTTGATTTTGCTCATTCTTCGCCCAAAGTTGATTGGCGATTTCATTGTCAAAATGGGGTACTGTCAAAGTAAGTCCTACCTCTTCAATTCTTTTTATATCGGTTTTTAAATCTCCTGATTGTGGCCATTCTGTTTTTTCAAAATCGATATAATCTTCCATCGATGAAAAATCTTTTTTTACAATGGATACTTTTTGCTTGAACACTAAATATTTTTCTTTAATCTTTTGAATATCTAACGATTGAATATCCAAAACTTGATTTTTCATCGAATGGTTTTTGAGAGCTTCCGACATCATGAATTTAAGCCATAGCTTATCTTCACCAAAAATCTGAAAAGGTTCCGTATTTTGAAACTGACTTATTTGATTAATTAGCACTTGCCCTAGGTTCAAAGAATCTGCTGATTGGCCCAAGGAGCTGTCTAAAAAACTGAAAAACGTGAGGGACAATATAAAAAAATTTCGACTTAATTTAAAATATTTCATTTTGAGAATATAATCGAAACACTAAAGTAAAACCACTGAAGAGAATTAAACACTTTTAACAAAAAGAAGACAAAAATCGTCACTTCCAAAGATTCTTACGGATGGGACTCCGCGGGCGAAGGCCACGGGAACCCTTCAGGTTTGGGATCCCAACATCAATCTTCTGGTGCCTATCAATTACACCGAAGCTGGAGTCATTAGCCTAATTCATATACCTTGCTTTTACTATTTCTAATTGATCATCCGATGAAAGCACATTCAGCACCGATCTATTCGTTGGTGTTAAAAGAATCAACTCGCCAAAGCCTTGACCTTTCGTGAAAGAAAGCACTTTGTTTTGGTGCCCCTCCAGCTCAAGAGATAACTGATCAAAGATAAAACTCTGTCCCTTAGCGGAAAGATCCATTTTTCTCCACTGATTTTGATCATTACCTAGATAGTCATCACCTTCGATCGCGTACTCTTCCAAACTTGAGGTTGCCAGCTTCACAAACACCTCTCCTGTGGGATCTCTTTTGATCTTGTTCATATCCACAATCAGCATGGCAATACTTGAGTGATCGTAATAGATCATCTCCTGAACATCATTGACAGCCTTAAGATAATTGGGGCGCTTAGGACTTTCAGATTCTTTGGACTTATCGTTTTGTTTTTCAAAAGCCGTTCTCAGGTTTCTGATCATTGAAGCATCCAAATTTAAGGTTACAAATTTACCCGAAGCCGGTAGCCCTTCTAGCCGGCTCATGGGCACACCCACAATTTCTTGGTCGGGGACGCCATCCCTGTCTGAATCAATTTGCATGTTCAGCTCACACAGGTTCCAGGAGGTAACCTGTTGATACAATTTAAACCCGACATAAAGCTTATCGCCAACAACTTTATATCCAACACTTTGTAAGTCACAAGCTTTGGATTTAAACTCATCTTGGGTGGGATCCTTTTTTCTATCATCAGTCATAATTAAATTCATCGGATAGGTGATGCCTTTTTGTCCTGATAAATTTGATAAGCTTAGCTCAGCTAAAGCCCCATCGCTATCCACTTGAGACGTCGATTGAATCATCAGGGAGTTAGCACTGATTCCCGAAATTTTACGAACTACCGCCAACAGTGGCAATCTAAACACTTCAGTTTTATCTTTTTCCTTATCTTTATAAAACTTCACATAGCCATCAAGCTCTGTTGCCGAATTTACGGTAGCGGAATTTCCAGTAGCTGATTTTTTTAAAAGTGATGCCAATAAAGTAAACTTCAGGCTCACGGCAACTTCAGCTCGTGGATCCAAGGAGATCTCCTGGGGCTCCATAGTGAGAGCTGGGTTCCCTTCAAATACGGCCGTAACTTTGATTGGTTCTGGCTTAATGTTTTTCAAGTTCAAGTTCTTTAACAACATTTTCTGACTGTCTATCCGCACATCCCCCAAACTCAAGGCGGAAGTTGCCGAAGCCAGTGTTGCAGAAAGAGCTTGATCAATCTGAACCCTACCGGCTCCCACCCGAGAAATGGAATAGGGTTTTCCATCGGCATCCACCATGGACTTAGCCGTCCCCATGACCACTGACTTTAGCTCGGCAACACTCAGCTCGGGATAGTACTGTTTCATCAAGGCCATGACTCCGGCGATATGAGGGCCCGACATGGAGGTCCCTGAAAACTTGACGGTCTCTTTCCCCTTCCCCATAGCCGCGGAAATAATATTGGCTCCTGGAGCGGCAATTTCTGGTTTTATCAAGGCATCTTCAGACCTGGGTCCACGGGAAGAAAAATCAGTTATGGTGTCAATCAAATTAGTTTTCTCTAGCAGTTTATCGAGCTTAAAATTAATCGAAACGGGCCCCGCCTTCAAAGCTTCTTTAATTCTTAAACCTAACTTCTTAGAAACCATAATAGCAGGAATATCAAATTTTCCAGTTCCACCCATGGAAAAAGGCTCGCCATCTTGATTGTTAACAACAACAACTCCGACGGCTCCAGCCTGTTCAGCACGATGAATCTTTTCTGAAAATGTAGATTCCCCTCTGTCTACCAAAGCCACCTTCTCATGAAGCAAAGCCTTTTCTTCTTCCGTCAAATCTTTATTTAGAGAGCCCACATACATGAAATTTCCTTGGGTTGACTCAAGATGAGCCAAAGGCTTGGACATGGAGGATTCCACTGCCTCTACAACTGTTTCTGACTTATCATTAAACTGAATAGATATCGCTTTAAACTTCCAATTGTGTTCCATGGAATCCACACTGGCTGCCACACTGATGGCTTCATCACTCACGCTGGGCGCCCCAACGATATAACTCGTGTCCCCTGAATTTCCAGCAGAGCAAACCACCACCGTTCCACCTAAGGTCAAATTTCTGATGGCTTGATTATAAAATATTTTAGGCCCTCCATAGTTTGAACCTAAGGACAAATTGACGACATCTAATCGATCATCCAAAACTTCATCCCCATCAGGATCTGCAGCGTATTCCAAAGCGGCAATCACCACTTCATCGGAGGTTGAACCTTCGGCACCAAAAACTTTAAGGGCATACAACAGGGCCGATGGCGCCACCCCATTATAGGAATTCGAACCATCACCGATTCCTGCCACTGTTCCGGCGACATGGGAACCATGCCCCCCTTCATCCATGGGATTACCGTCCATTTTAGGTATTCTTTGTGAAAAAACATCACTGGCTGCATTGAACTGAGTCCCAACAAAATCTAGACCGCCTACAACTTTTCGATTTGGAAACTGAGATGACTCCTTATCTGGAGAGACCTTGCTATAATCATCAATGTTCCCAGACCCACCTAGCATAGCATGGGTGTAATCAATACCTGTGTCGATAATTCCGACTCTGATATTTTGACCTTTAATGTTTTTGTCATAAGCGGTCTTTGCTCCCAAAAAAAGAGCAGAGTTATTCAAATTTAAACTGATAACCGAGGAGGCCACTTCCGCTGTTGCTGCTGTTGCCAGTGTCGCTGCTGTGGCCGGCATCACGGCTTTGGCGCGTTCGAAAGATTGAGATCTTTGAACCAAGTTCACTCCCGTAACCCCCTGGATCTTCTCGAGATCCTTTTCTGGCGCCACAATGGTCAGGGCATTGAGGACCATTTTATACCTATAGAGGATTAAAATTTCTGGATTAATTTCTTTTAATTTTGCGATCACCGCGGCCTGTTCGGCTTGAATCGCCCGAGACAATTCCTTATCGACGACGTTTTTTAATCTATCTATTTTTAATGCTGACAACAATGCCGGTTGTGACAATTTCAATAACAAAACGACATCACCCTTTTGTTGGGGACGATCACTAAAAATCTGGCTTGCCCTCTTTAAGTCTGGGCCAAACAAATTCAAGTTTGGTTTTTGTTGCGTGCATGATACGGTAAAAAGACTAGTTAAAATTAAGAAACAAAGAGAAGACCACATCCGTTGTGAAAAATCCATTTTTTCCCCCAGAATGATATTTGATACTTAATTCAAAGGTCCTGTCACCAAAACAAATTAAGCGCGCGGCAGAAAAAAATGCGTCATAAGGGAATATTATTATAGAAATTGTTTCTTCTTATTTACGAATCAAGAAAGGAATCTTTGAAGAAGTCGATTTGATAAAAATCAAATCTGGATCACATTTGATTTCTGAAAGTGGAAACTGTAATTTCTGCTCTACATTGATATCACAAGAAACCACTTCTTCATTTGTTAACAACCACCCATAAAGAAATGTCCTTTGTGAAGAGTCATCAAAGGCACAATCCTCCCATTGAATAAAATAATCGGGGGCCTGACACCCCCCCATATAAGCAATAGTTAAATTTAGAATTTTTTCTTTCGCCAAATAGTTTCCGTCTAAAACCCTGGCTGCAAAAAGACTTTCAGATAAAAATAAAGAAACCAAAATAGAAAGAAGTGAAAAAAAGCCAATTTTTAAATTCCTATTTTTCATATAATCTCCTTTGTAGAGCGAACTCGCGATTCTATGCACTTGTTTGAAAGCAAGTGCTTGAAAATTCGCTTCTAAAAACTTTTCATTTCGATAAGCTGAGGATGGTACTCTTTCCTTCCCATAAATTCATCTTCATCATAGTCATCAACCAAAATCACATCGTACCTAATGGCATCGGATTCTTTAATTAATTTAAGTTCATCCTCACTGATAACATTTTTAGCCCGAGCCTCTTCTAGAATTTCGTATATTTTCTTCCTAGGTAGGATCTTATCTTTGATCGCTTTTTTAATTTTCTTTTCTGCATTTTCAGCTTTTATTGAAACTCTAAAAGCATTCTCAAGACGAGCTAACTGCTGAGTCATATCGCTTGGCAAATGAATTCCACCCGTAATACGCTGCCTAAACTCACCATCTTGCATCACATCGGTTGAAATATGATGAGACCAACCATCACTGGCCTGACTTCCCACAGAATTAATCCGCGACCAAGCTCCCACCCATCCTTTTAAAAACCATCGCAATCCTGGGATTTTCAAATTATCAAAAATCCCATCAAAAGCTTCTTGAATTTTAGCTAAACCATATTTTAAGTTATAATGAACGACAGCTAAATCTTCTTTATTTCGACCTTCAGCTTCAAAACGGCGTAGGATACATGTCATGATATACATATGTGCCAACACATCTGCGAATCGACCAGTTAGCTTCTCGCGCAGCTTTAGGGCTCCTCCAAGGGATCCCATGGCCACATCCGACAGGATTGCAAAACTTGCCGAAACCCATTGCAGTCTTCTAAAATAAACACGCAGTTGAGGATGACAATCGGGTGAATTAGCAAGATAACCACGAGTCAATGACAACAAGATGCTTCGACAAAGATTTCTGACCACATGGCCCACATGACCCCAAAAAGCGGTATCAAAACCATTTAAATCATTAGCCTCTAAGGTCTTCACCTCATTGTAAGCAAAAGGATGGGCTCTCAATGCCCCCTGGCCAAAAATAATCAAGGTTCTTGTTAAAATATTAGCCCCTTCCACCGTAATCCCAATGGGAGTCGCTACATAAATTTCACCAATAAGATTTCGTGGGCCCAAGGAAATTCCAGAGCCACCCATCACGTCCATGCCATCATTAACAACTGACCTGCCTAACTCCGTTGAATAATACTTTTGAATGGCTGTGATCACCGGTGGCTTTATTCCTTTATCAAGAGCTCCAACGGTAAATTTCCTCATAGCCTCCAGTGCATATGTTTTCGCCGTGATCCTGGCCAAAGGCTCTTCAATACCTTCAAATTTTCCAATGCTCACACCAAATTGTCTTCGCACCACAGAATGTGCTGAAACCACTCTGGCAATCAGTTTAGAACCTCCTGTTGCTTGGGCGGGCAAACTGATACCTCTTCCAGCAGCAAGACACTCCATCAACATTTTCCAACCTTCGCCACAGCCAGCAGCCCCACCCACAACCGCGTCGACATCGACAATCACATCATGACCTTGGGTAGGACAATTATGAAATGGAATGGATAAAGGATCATGCCTTCGGCCAATGACGACGCCCGGAGTATTTGAAGGGATCAAGGCACAAGTAATTCCTAGATCTTCTCCTTTTCCTAAAATATTTCCCGGATCCCTGAGCTTAAACGCCAGACCAATCACTGTTGAAATCGATGCCAAGGTGATCCATCTTTTGTTCCAATTTAGCTTGATCTTTATTTTTCCCTGAGCGTCTTTAAAAATCACTCCACTTGAAGTGATGCTACCAGCATCAGAACCCGCCAAGGGTTCCGTTAAGCCAAAGCATGGCATGTCTGTCCCGACGGCTAATCGAGGTAGGTAATAATTTTTCTGCTGATCCGTTCCGTAATGGACAAGCAGCTCCGCAGGCCCCAGCGAATTAGGAACCATCACCGAAATCGTTGCAGGTAGCGATCTTGAAGACAACTTCATAATCACTTCCGAGTGACAGAGCGCCGAAAAACCCAGCCCACCATACTCTTTTGGGATAATCATCCCCAGAAATTTTTCATGCTTAATAAAATCCCAGACTTCCTTAGGCATTTCACGATCGCGCCAAATTTTCCAAGGTTGGAGCATTTTACAAAGCTGCTCAACAGGCCCGTCAATAAATGCTTTTTCTTCACTTGTTAGATCTGGATAAGACTCTTTCATCAGATTTTCAAAATTTGGTTTTCCCGAAAACAAATCTTTTTCAATCCAAACAACTCCCGCATCCAGAGCGATTCTCTCTGTTTCTGAAATTTTAGGGATAAAATCAAATTTTTTAAATAACTTCACCACCAAGGCGGTTACTGTGTGCGTGCGAACGGGTTTTAAAACAAACACTAATAAAAGAATCACTGCCACAACCAAGGACCACAGGGGCAACCCCAGACCCACCATGTAAATCAAAATAGCTAGGGACCACAAAATCATGGGTGCCCCCACGTATCCCAACATCAGCGCTGCTAACAGTCCTACAAGCAAACTCCAGCCCATAAAGGCTTGCAAAAAACCAAATGCCTCCATAAAGAATCCTTTCTTTTGAATTCACAAATAAAATTCACAAATTAATACAGCTATGTGGTATTAAAACTCTTAAATTCTTCTGAAGCAAGCCCGATTTAAAAATTATTTGGGCCCTTTATTTAGATTCAGGAGTTTGTTGTGGTTCTGGTGACTTGACCGCAGGTGCTGCTGGTTCTGCAGGCAAATTGCTTTCAACTGGCTGAGCCATTTGCTCTTGTGAAGGTTGTTGCTCTACGGGGGCTGACCCTGCTGGCGCCTGCTCCGAAGTCGCTGCCGGCGTTTCTTCGTTTTTGATCTCTTCGGGTTTGTTTTTAGAACAAGTAAAACCTGTTGCAAAAGAAAGCGCGATCAATGAAGCCATAACTAGTAATTTCATATTTTTCCTTTATCTAAACTAAATATTAATTTTGGTTGTCACAATTCTCCGTGTATCAAATCAAAACCTTGATTGATTATCAATCAAATTTTATTTTTAATACACATCACATTAATAACCACTTCCACACTAAATGGAATGCCAACACTAAGAACAACTACAAAAGAAAAAGAGCCAATTTTTTTCGATTGGCTCTTTTTCTTCTTTTCTTTACTTTTTGTTTTTACGCTTTATTTTTTATATTTATTTTGAAATTCAAATTACTTATTTTTTCAAATCACTTCCTATTTTCTAAATTAAGCTTCTAAATTAAGCTTCTAAATTAAGTTGCTATCTCAAGCTACTATCTTAAGCCGCAGAATTCTTTCCCTTGGCATGATGATTGACTCTGCCTTGATTCGGAAGTTGATTCTTACCGGAAGAACCTCCTCTGGAGACATTTTTCCTTTGCTGGTGAAGCCCCTTATTATTCTCAAAATTATCGGCTCGTCTTCCTTGCACGACATAAACTAAATCTTCCACGATTCCTTTTAAAATAACCGCTTCAGATGAAAGCTGCTGCGCCGAGGTTGAAGCTTCTTGACTGGTAGTCGTGTTTTGCTGATTTACTGTATCTAACTGACCCATGGCCTTGTTGATCTCTGTCACCCCTTGGGCTTGTTCTTTACTCGCTTGCGAGATTTCTTGAGACAATGTGGAAACCTTAGAAACATTATGAACAATCTCATTTAAAACATCAGAACATTGACGAGCCACCCTGACTCCAGACTCCACTTTTCCTTTTCCTTGAGCCACAAGAAGTTCCACTTTTGACTTGGTTTCGTTCACAATAAAATCCACTTTGGAAATACTTCCATCTAACATATCGGAGATTTCTTTGGCTGCATTACCACTCATCTGTGCCAAGTTACCTACTTCTTCAGCAACAACCGCGAATCCCTTACCGTGCTCTCCTGCCCGCGCAGCTTCCACCGAGGCATTAAAAGATAATAATTTAGTCTGAAACACAATTTCATTGATCACTTTTGTCTTATTACCAATTTCTTGAATCACTCTGACGATCTCGCCCATCTTTTGATTACTTTCGTTTATCTGTGCCATGATAGATTCATTACTTTGACTGATTTCATCCATCGAGGTTAGCATTTGATCAACGGCGATACGGCCCTCTTCAGCCTTTTGCTGAGATTCTGTGGAACTAATGGCAGTCGAATTAGCACTCTCTGCCGCTTTAGAAATCATCGCGCTAATTTCCTCTAAGGAGGCCGCCGTTTCCTCTAGAGACGAAGACTGCTCTGTGGCCGCCTCGGAAACGCTCATAGATGATTGTGAAACATGGGTCGCCACTTCGGCTACTTTTTCAGAAGTACTTTGCAACGAAGCAATCGAGGTATTGATCGGATTCACAATTTTCGAAATTAGAAACGTAAAAATCAATATCGATAGCAATCCCACAACTCCTGAAACCACGACAGTGGTCCAAAATAAAGTTCTCATGCTCTTAATGCCATCAAGCGATTGATCTTTATTTTCTTTCTCAACTTGATCTAATAGGGCGTTCAAAGGCTCCAAGGCTCCACGGTCAATTCCCTTGACAGCTTCATCTGCAGATGCCGCATCAAACTTACTAGGATTGATAAACTCCGTTCTCGCGGCTTTGTACTTTGACTCCAATTCCTTGATCTTAGAATTAAAGCTATCTAACTGAGATAAGTGCGCCTTATCTGTTTTTCCTCTAAGGGTGTTTACTTTTTCATAAATACTCACCAGGGCTTTATCAAAGGCATTTGCATGTTTATCATAGGCTTCTTTTTTACTGCCTCGTAACAAGGTGTTTTTCCATTCCTGTATCATGTGACTAAAATCCTTTTGAATGGAAGCCACAGAGTCCGAAAACTCTAAGCCTTCTTGAGTGTCTTTGGCAGACTCCAATGCTTGATGATAGGATCTATACAATCCAAAAACGCCCACAGCTATTGATAAGACAATCGCTACAATTAAACTAAACAAGATTTTGGCTTTAAATGACTTGACCATGAGATACCCCTCTGATTGATTTTCTTTTGTTTTAGACTTAGCAAAATGAGGATCGACATATTATTTTTTATCTTGAGACCTATTTTAATTTAGTTCTATCTTCCAACTATCCTTCAATAGAAATAACAATTATTGTTTTGTTTTTGCCAGAATTTGTCTTAACTTTTGACAAGTTGATGAAAATTTCAATTTTATAATGACTCTACCCACTTTAAATTGATCTTGCTGATGCACTGGACTTGGCCCATGGCTTGCTGACTTTTATGGCGCTAACTGTTTTTTTAACCCTAATTTGTTTTTTAAAGAGGTACGTATGGGATTTTTTTCCAATTTATTTCAAGCTTTTTCCCATGGTGGATTTGTCATGTGGATTATTTTTTTCGGTCAAATCTTTTCTATAGCGATCATTGTTGAAAGAATTTACGTTCTTTTTCTCTCTCGATCTCTGAACAACAGAAATATGGCTCTCCAATTTGAGGAAGATATTAAAAAAGGAAACCTTGATACCGTTCTCTCTAAGGCCAAGTCCCTTTCTAAAAAAGACTATGCCCTTGGAAAAGCTATTGTTGCAGGGACTCAAGCCGCCGTTCACCGAGGCGGCAGCCAAGAGATTCAATCAAAGATGGATGAGGTCTTACTTTCAGAGACCTCTCAAGTTGAAAAGCGTACTGGTTTTCTGGCGGCCATTGGTAACATCGCCACCCTAGCAGGTCTCTTAGGAACGATCATGGGTCTTATTGATTCTTTTTCTGCTGTAGCCAACAGCAATCCTATAGAAAAAGCGGCACTCCTATCTAACGGTATTTCAATGGCCATGTATGCGACAGCCTATGGATTGTTGGTTGCTATTCCTGCCCTCGTTATGTTTGCCGTCTTACAAAACAGAGCTCAATCCCTGACGGAAGATTTAAACCAAACAGCCTTAATGGTCTATAATTGGTTAACCTATAGTTACGAACCTGTTTCTAAAAAAATCCCTCGTACTTTTGATTACCGTCAAGCTGATTTTCATGAATAAAAGAAATTAGGATAGGAGGTATTTATGGGAATGTCTGGTCAGTCTTACTCTAAGAAAGATTTGAATTTTGAACTTAATTTACTTCCTGTATTTGACATCCTTTCTGTATGTATCTGTTTTTTATTGATGACCGTGGTGTGGGTGGAGATCAGGTCCCTTGAAACAAAGCAAGTGATTGGTAGCCAAGGCCTGGCAGAGACGGAAACGAGAGAAAGCCTCTGGATTAGCTTGGATCAGGAAAACAACCTCACTCTGAACCTGCAATCGCCAAAAAAATTACAAGACGGCACCTCTTCCCCTTCGGCCTCTACCTCTAGAAAATCTTATTCCTTGATGGCGGCGAAAGGTCAAATTGACTGGAACAAGATGAGTTTGTATTTAAAATCGATTGCCAATAACAAAATCGAAATCGCGCAACTTCTTCCAACAAAAAAAACCAAGTACGATGAAATCATCAAGCTTATGGATCTTCTAAAACAAAATGGCTTTAAGGATATTGGTTTATCACCTATATAGTTGCAACTAAATGAAGGAAATGAACTTACATGAAAGCAAGTGTTTTAAAAAACCAAATAATAAACAGCCCGCTTCAACTGCAAAAGCGAATTCAAGCCTCTGGAGCTTCCCCTAAAGGTAAAAGCCTCTCCTTTGTGATGAACTTAACAACACTCATTGATGCTTTTTGTATTTTAGTCATTTTTTTACTTTCCAACATGAACGGACAGCTACAACATTTTCAATTGGGAAAAAGTTTGATTCTACCCTCCGCTATGAAAACGGAAGTTTTAAGCCCCGGTGTTCAAATCAAATTTGAAAAGGAGTCGCTTTTTGTAGATGAGAAAGCGACCTCCTTTGAGGACTTAACAAAAAAACTCATCGCTCTCAAGGCTGAGAACAAAAATCATTTAGTGATTCAAGCGGATCGAAATTCTGATTTTGAAAAAATAAGCTTGTTGCTTAGGGCTGGCGGACAAGCTGGTTTTGATAAGTATTCTTTTGCCGTCCTCCCAGGATTCAAATGAGAAGTTTTATGTTACGTCTTTTGTCTGCCATTCTTTCTTTAAGTTTGCTTTCTGGCGGGGCAGCCCAAGCCGAAAAGATGAGCCTGACCGTCCATGATTCTCTGATTGAGAAACTAGAATCTGTTCTCAATCCTCCTCTTAAAGACAGCATGTTAGAACAAACTCAATTATATTTGCGACTGGCTGATCTCTATGCAGAAAGAGCCAGATTATTAGGTCTGGAAAAGGATGGACAAGGTGCTCTTTTAAACAAGACAAAAATCGATCTCGATAGAACCAAGTCCTTGGGTATTTATTCCCGATTACTTCATAAAAAATCCGCATTTACTGTTGAAAAATGGGGCCATATTCACTTACAAATTGCGCATTTAAATTTGATCCAAAATCAGGAAGCCAAAGCCATCAGTACTTACTTTCGTATTTTAAACCATAAACAAAATTTTGATGGGCAAACTATTTTCACTGCCAATGTCCAGCTTGGTGATCTTTCCTTTTATAAGGGAGATTATAAAAAAGCTAAAATTTATTTTACAAATTCACTTAAAGAATCACAAGGATTGTTATTAGGTTCAAATCAGGTGAGTTTAGCTCAAACAAGCTCCGCCCGAAGGGCTTATGCAGCCTACCGAGCCGCTTGGTGCGATTTTAATTTAGGACAAGCTCAAATGGCTAAGCAAAGCCTGATTCAACTTCTAAAAAATATATCTACGACATCAACTAAGAACCAAAGCTTTCACGAAGATGTCTCCAGAGATTTGGCTACTTTTATGGCCACTTTAGATGTTTCCGAGTCAGAGATTGAACTGCTTGAAAACTTAAGCCCCCAACCCGCTAAGCAAAAAAATTTGATTTATTTGGCTAACGAGTTAGAAAGAACAGGAAAGAAAAAAAGTGCCCTTCTTGTTTGGAAAAAAGTGGAAAACAAAAACCCACAGATTGAAGATAGAATCGCAGGACAATTGCGAGTGACTCGGATTGAGTATGACCTGGGCCGCAAAGATAAATTAATCCTTGAATTGGACAAAACGATCCACCTTCTTCAAGAACCAAAATCAAAAGAATTACCAGAAAGTTCTGAAAATCAAAAAAAATTAAAATCCCTTCTCGCTGAGTGGGCCAAAGCGGAAACACAACATCCCTCCTTAGAGCTTATCAAGGCCAATCAGCTTTTTACAAAAGCTTTTCCTGACTATGAAATCAGTTTTTGGATCGGACAAACATCCTTAAAAAGAAAAAACTATCTAGAAGCCATTCAAGCCTTTAAAGATGCAGCCACTTTACTTTCCTCTGTTCCAACCTCTGTTCCTAAAAATCCAAGACTTTCTCGTTTATTTGAAGACGCACTCTTAGGAAACATCGAAGCCTCAGAAAAATTAAACTCAACGGATCTCAAATTAGAGGCTTATACATTTTATCTAGAGCTAAATCCAAACGGAGAAAAACTCTATTCCGTAAAATATCAAATGGCCCATGGGTATTATGAAGCCAATAATTTTCAAAAATCTCTTACCTTATTTAAAGAAATTTCCTTAGACAAACAAGCACCCTATTCCCTTAGGGACACATCTGCTGAATTAAGTATCGATAGCGCGGTTCTTCTTAAAGATGAAGTTCAAATTGAAAAGGACGCACTTTTGTTTTCACAAGTTTTTACAAAAAAATCAGACTATTATCTTACGCTTTGGCGCAAATCCATTCTCAACCAAAGCGCCAAATTGTTAAACGATGCTTCCACATCATCAAGCTCCCTCGAAAAACTCTCTGACAAACTAAATGCTCTCGATCTGCACTCGTGGCCAACCGCAGATCTAAAGAAGACCCTACAGCATCAAACTTCCCTAGGCTTGAAGTTAAACCGTCTTGACCTCATCCTCAACTCATCACAAAAATTATTAAAGGTCCCTCAACTATCCTTGTCTGAGATAAACTCTGCATTCACCCAAATAGCCTGGGTCTACGAAATGAAAATGGATTTTCCCATGGCTATTTTTTATTCACGTAAAATTACCCCAACGACAAAGAATAGAGCGGACCATTTTTATAAACTAGCGCTCTTATCTGAATTAGCCGGAGTCGATCCTACCCCAGACTACCTTCAATTTATAGCTAGCTCCAAAGATCCTTCAAAGAAGCAATTGGCTATTTACAAAATTGTTTTAATTTCTAAAAATCCAAAAAGTGTCTTTTTAAAATATCAAAATATTTTAAGGTCCAATTTTATTGTTTACGCTGCTGCAGGAACTTTTGTTTTTGAAAAAACAAAAGACGATTTATTTGCAAAAAAATTACTTAATTCAACCAAAGTTAAAAACACCTTTGAAGGCCAACTATTAACTCATTATTTAGAGTTCCAGAAAATGCTTCAAAAACAATCTCATCTCCGCCAAATTCCTATTTCTGGTTCTTCTGGAAGCGCCTTAAAAAGAAATATTTTAGCAAAAGTTTCAGGGCTAAGCAAAGTTGAAACCCAGATCCAAAAATTAAATCCACGAAAGGATTTTATCTTGCAACTTTTTGGTTTGGTCTATTTAGCTCAAGAAAATTCAAAGCTAGCCACAGATATTCTTTCACTGCCAATTCCCAAGCAATTAAAGCCTTCACAAAAAAAAGAATATCTTGAACAAGTTCAACAGCAAGTTCATCCCTTTCAGCTGAAGTCAATTTCAATTACGGAAAAAACCCATACTCTCTATCAGGAAGCCATCGCTAAAAATTTATTTAAAGACCTTTTTGACTTGAGTCAGGAAGAAGGAAAACCAGGTTCTCTGCTTGCTAAAAATCTAGTGCTTCATCTCCAAACTTCCGCTTTGGCCATTGGACTTAAACAGGATCCTTTTATAAGTTTTTCACTTGAACGACAAAAAATAGTCAATGAAGCCAATGCAAGTAAAAAATTCCTTCTTAAAGATCCATTTAATATCAATGAGTTAGAAAAATTCCGCAACTTACAAAAAGCTCTAGGAGATGGCCCCTTAGTTGCTTATCTAGATTCACGACTTGCCTTCCCTACCCCTCAAGGAGCGAAATAATGGCGAAAAAAGAAGTAAAACCTTTGCAAAAACAAAAAGTGATTTTAATTTTTACATTTTTTATTCTCGTATTTTTCTCTTTAACTCTTTTAGCAAAAATAAAAAATAAGAAAACAACTCCTGCTTTATCTACAGCTATTGATTTTAATGACCAAATGGTTGGGGGTAAGTATCAATCTCCCTTTGAAGCTTTAACCGTCGTAGAAGATGAAAAATCTATCGATGACCTTATTGGGGTCCGTAAGAACTTTCAAGATCGTCAACGTCGTTCCAAGGTGATGAGGTAATTCATGAGTTCTCAACACTCCCGTCCTATTTACTACCTTGAAAACAATCAAGGACAAGCCGTCCGAGCCATTGAATGGGAAGAAGAGAAACTTCATTTTATCTTTCGTCACGACACTCAAAGAGTGGAAGCTATTTATGATTTAGGCCCATTAGTCGAAGAAAATATTTCTTTTACCTTGCTTGAAACCTTGGACAAACAAAGGTTTTCTTTAAATAAACGCTATCCTTTAAGCTTTATGAATAATCATATCAGTTTGGTTGCTGAATCTAAGAACATTTTGCGAAATGTGGATTTACCCAAAGACGATCCAGATCATTTTATCGAGATTTTAAAAAAAACCAGTGGGATCATGGTTTTTTTAGTCGCCTTTTTACTTATTGGAAGCATTTTAATCCCTAACATCAATGATCACAAAAAAAATGCGGACCCTTTGCCTTTACAAACCGTCACTGTCATTGACCGAAAATTAGTACCCCCCTCACTCCTCGTTAAACCTCTGGCCATCAAACCCTCTGCCTTGGTTCAACAGGCTCCAAAAAGAATCATTTTACCTAGAAAATTTTCTCGATCCCATTTACAAAAAAAGCAAATTAAACCCATCGCTATAACTCAGTTAGGTGCTCTGGGAGCCTTGGGGCAATTGAAAAAATCACCTCAACGTGGTGGACTTTCATTGAACCATTTTAAGACTTCAAAAGGAATTGGCCGTGGAGAAGGTCTTGAAGGCAGCGGTGGAATTCAAACTTCTCACTATGCTAAGGGAATGTTTTCAGCCCCCCTTGGCACTGGAAAAAATATTTATGGCGGCGGAGGCTATGGCAGCAAAGGTAAAGGTGGCGGGGCCAGCGGTTATGGAAAAATGGCCCTTGTTGGATCCTCTTCTTCATCAACGGCCTTCATTGAATCCATCGATAGCGAAGCCTGGAGCCAGGGTGGATTAGATAAAAATGCCATCGCCGCCGTGATTCAAAGACATCTAAGTGAAGTGCGATTTTGTTATGAAAATAGTTTACAAAAAAATCCAAATCTTTCGGGACGTGTTTCAATTAATTTTACAATTGGTCAACAAGGTCTTGTGACCTTGGCGCAAGTGAATAACTCAAGCATGGGTCATCCACCCGTAGAAAATTGTATCAGAGACCACCTGCGAAGTTGGAAGTTTCCAAAGCCGCAAGGCGGAGTAAACGTCAAGGTTAATTACCCTTTCGTTCTTCGCAGGGTCAGTGACACATGAAGTGGAACCAACTAAGTGCCACTTAACACTTAATAGTGGAACCAGTTTCGAGCCACCCAGTGGTTAGTGAATTAAGATTTTTTGGGGATTAAAAAAATGGGGAGAATAAAAATGAAAATGTTCTTAAATCAAAAATCAGTGTCTATGATCAGTAGGGCTTCAAGCTGTTTGGCTTTGAGTTTACTATTAACCTCTTGTATTGGGTCCTCATCCAATCCATTGGCGGCTTATTCTGAATTAAAATCGGCTCAACCAACTGGTAAAACTTCAGAGTCACAAATGATCGTTCCGGAGGTCTTCACTCCACTCATGGTTCTGGAAGATGCAGAAGTTCTCGCATTGAATTTGCAGGGAACTCAAGGGGAAAGGAACTCTTATCAGGGGAGCAATAATTCTCGATTTTTAGAGGAACAAGAAAAAACTTTCTTCTTCAAAGTGCTACCAAAAAGTCAAAAAATCACCAAGTACTCTACGCAAATTTCAGATATCTTTTTAGGAACACAATCGCTTCCCGTCAAACCCGAAATAAAAGAAACAACTGTTCCCAATGTTTTTTCTCTTACCTGGAAAGCTCCCTTTGGAACGATTCCTAACGGCGAGCTTTTTATTTTATTAGAAACAAAAATTCAAGTCACCGTTTTAGAAGCCACAAGTTCACATCTTGTCGGTCTTACCAAGTTAGAATCACTACCACTCCTCCTCACTCGGGATAACTCAGTACCCCTTCTTTTTGTTGAGCACTCCAGTTTAAATGCTGGCATCGATGAAGGAAAAATCATCGATTTTGAGGTGGACCTAGAAGATCCTGGATCTATTCTGAGTCCCAAAATTCCCTTACTCCAAATTACGGCACACCCTTATACAAATACGGAGGCCTTTCGAGCGGACGGTTCTTCTTTGGTGAGCCTTAAGTGTTCGCAAAAAACTGGCTCCAGTTGTGACCCTAATTTTATCAACCCAAAAAGATTTACCGACAACCCAAAAAAGTGGAAATTTTATTTGCAAATAAATGCAGACAAACTCCCACTGGATAAAGACCGTCTTGGGATCGATAACCCCTTATCTCCTGAAGTCGATGTCTGTTTCAATCTTCGAGCGATCAGTGTTTTGAACACCTATTCTCCTGATCAGCAAGTCTGTTTAAAGGCCCGGTATGCGGCTCAAGCTCCCATTCTAAAATGGGAAGATGAAAATCAGACAAAACTCACCGCCGGAGAACTGAATGTGATAAAATTTAGAATTTCTTCTGCGAATGACTTAGGGAAAGTGGATATATCTAATCCAACAAAGCAATTGTCAAATTTAAGTGGAAGTAAAAAGTTAGAATGCCGACCAGAAACTCCAGAAAAACTAACTTCTCAAGTTTGTGAACTAAGCTGGACACCCACGTGCCTTTCAAAGGAATCTCTTAAAAAGATATCTCTCAAAGTGGATAACCTCACTGGCAGCAAAACGAAATCTGCGACTTTTATTAAAACGTTTACACTTGTTCCCAGTCAGACGGCTTGTTTAAAAAAGGGTGGTACACATGAAAAAAACTAAAGTTTCATTTCCTCATTCTACTTTATTCTTCCTTATTTTTTTCTTTCAGCATTTTAGCTTTTCTGTTTATGCAGAAAAAACTAAAGATTTAAAAGATGATTTTAAAACTCTTGGAAACAGCCCAGAAGTATCCGAGCGAATTAAAAATTTAAATCATGATCAAAAAATCCGAGTGGTGCAAAACCGTTTGGTCGACAGGAATAACCGCCTTGAGCTGGCTCTAAACTATGCTTTTAATGGCGGAAGTGATAGCTATGTGAAAACCCAGTCTTTGGGTGGTTTCTTAGAGTTTCATGTGAATCCTCGTTGGTCCCTGGGATTTGAATACCAAAAGTCCTACAATCAACTTTCTCCCGAGGGAAAAAATCAATTTGATAAGGCCTTGGCAGCGCAAAAAATCGATCCTGCGAGCCCTGAAAAATTCCCGGCCATAGATTACCCCTTAGATTCTAACTTGCTTAAACTTAATTTTTTTCCAATTTATGGAAAGCTCAATTTGTTTGATATGGGGATTGCCCAATTTGATATTTACATGCAATTGGGGTACGGAAGCGTCACTCTTTATTCTGGAAAAAGTAATCTCTATTCTGTAGGTTTAGGTACGGGATTTTGGCTTAACCAATGGATCACGAGCCGTTTAGAAGTACGCTATCTTAAGTACAACGACCTTCTCAACAGTGAAGTCCGCAACCAATCCAATCTTCAAGCCCTTGCCAGTGTGGGAGTTCTTCTATGGTAAAAACTCTCTTTAATTTATTTCTATTCCTTTTTCTGGGGAGCGGTCCACTTGAAGCCTCGAGCTCCATAGTAAAAACAGCACCGCTGGCGCGGTCTCAACCTCAACCCCTTCGGCAAGCTCAACGCCATTTGCAACTTCAACCCCAAGATAAAATGATCTTAAATACAGCTAGATCCTTGTATGCAAAGGCTCATTATTCTGAAGCCATCCAAAATTATACTTTGATTCCACCCAGCTCAGATTTTTGGCTAGAAGCCCTTGAAGAGAAAGCGTGGGCCTTCACTAGCTTAAAAGACTACGAAAAAGCCTTAGCTGAATTGCATTCAATCACGACACCGATTTGGGCACCTCAAGTGGGTCCTGAAACCTATATGCTATCCGCTTTTGTATCTCTTAAAATTTGTGCTTATAAAGATGTTCTTAAAAAAATAGATCACTTTAAAAAAGTGATGATTCCCCGTGTGGACTCTTTGCAAGCTCTCATCAACAAACCGCCATCAGAAGACTTATGGAATCTGATTTATCAAATCAAAAAACCAAGTTTAAATTTAATAGGCCTTGGGAAACAAGCTGAAAAATTGCCTCGTTATTTTTTTCGTGATAAGGCTCTTATTTCTTTTATCCTTCAAAATAAAAAACCTGAATCTTTAAAACGCCTGCGTCAGTTAGCCCAAAATGATTTGGATGAAATCGAGCTGAATTTAAAAAAAATGAAAATCATCGATATCCAAGTAATGCAAAAGATTTTAACTCAAGATAAAAATAGTTTGATAACCTCTCAGAATTCTGAAAGTCAGAAACTCCAATTTTCAAAAGTTGATAAAAACAATACCGTGACCTTTCCTGTTTCTGGTGACAATGATGAGGTCTGGCTTGATGAAGTTGGTAAGTTTCAAGTAAGAACGAATCTCTGCCCTTTCTCGGGACAAGAAAAACCAACAAAAAATAACCAATCAAACAGTAAAAACCTGGGGGCTATTATATGAAAAATGTAACTTTATTGCTGATGCCCATCTTGATATCACTTTTTTTAACCGCTTGTGGGAATGTTTCACCTGATCGCCAAGCTCCACCTGAATTCTTTACTTCGGTATCTGAGGAGTTAACCCAAACTGATACTCTTTCAGATCCTAAGGTAAATATCTTATTTGTTGTCGACAACTCTCAATCAATGAACCCCTATCAAACAATTTTAGCTGAAAATATCGAACTTTTTGCCAATGCTTTTTTTGATAATACCCGTATTGATTACCGAATAGGCGTCGTTCCTGTTTATGATTCGAAATATTTGAATGATCAAACCGTTTACAAACCCTCAGGAAAAAGAAAAATGAACGCTTTGGGGAAACTGGTCCCTTTAAAAGGCCTCAACGATGAGATCTCGCCAACTCCTCTTTATATCACGAGGGAAACACCTCAGCCGAAGCAAGTTTTAAAAGAAACGGTCCTTATTGGAACTCAATGGGGGCCAGAGGCAGAAGAGTCTTTTTCCCCGGTGTTGGCAGTTATGACTGATCAAATTAATTCGACAGACAACCAAGGATTCTATGAACAGGATTCCTATTTTGCCGTCATTTTTTTAACAGATGCCGACGATGCGAGTCCTGGTTTATCAGCGGAAGATTTTTATCAAAAATTAGTAAAGTCCAAACATGGCGATCGCTCAAAAATTTTGATCGCTGCAGCCCTACCTAAAACCACAACCGCCAACTGTGGTCACTCTAAAGAAAAGCCCCCAACCCAGGCCTTCCCTTCACTATTAGCTGCTTCATCTGGAGTTTTTGCCGACCTGTGCTCTGAAAGTTTTGGCAGCAGCCTGGCAGAGTTTGGAAATCAACTTCGCCGAAGAGTCTCGACGCAAAAAAAACAACTCTCCTACACGCCAGACATTGAAACTTTAAAAATTTCAGTCAGTAACAGACCTATTGCTAACGCAACAACCCCCGATACCCATCTTTCAGATCAAGATACAAAAAACCAAAACATAGAACGGCAATTAGAAAGACCAAAGGACTATACTTTTAACCCTGAAACTAATGAAATCATTCTAAACCCATTTCTAGAGATCAAGAGAGAAAAAAACAAAGAAACAAAAATCACAATTACGGCAAAACCTGCAAGTCTAGATAATTACAAAACAAAAAGGCTTCGATCTTTATGAAATTTAGTTAAAAAAATTATTGCTTTAACTTATTAAATTGATTATAAATTTCTATCTTTCAATTATGGTGGCCGTAGCTCAGTTGGTAGAGCATCGGATTGTGATTCCGAGTGTCGCGGGTTCAACCCCCGTCGGTCACCCCAATTTTCTTATCCCTCGGTTGGGGGAAAAATAAAATTTTGTACCCAGATCGGTGGATAAGCCGAGTCAAACTCGATATTTTCAAAATTTGATTTTCTAAAAAATTGTTCCCATGCCGTGGATAACGGTGGGAGGCCCTGTCATGCCTAAAATTCGACAAATTACCTCGTGTGATGAGTGGACTTACGGGCGGTGTGCTCATCGTCAGGACCGCGCGGACAAATATATTTCATGAGGTTTTGATCGAACCTCTAGTGGGTGTACTAAGTTGTTAAAGCGTTCGTGGGTTCAAATCCCCTGACCTCCAAACTTCCAAACCACAAAAAAATGTTCCCGTAGTTTTTTATTTGAATTTCAAGGAACGACCTTTCCTTCGGGCTTACATAATCACGCCGAAGAGAACTGTCGAGGCGATCTTTCCGAGTTTAACCTCAATCTCTCTCTTAATTGCCTTACTCCTTGGTAATGAAATTCCATTATTTTTAAAAATACTTGTCTTGCATGATGTACAATTTTTCCTGGAATAAAAATAAAATGCTTTCTTAATTTCTTTGAAAAATGCGGCTTCTCTGGCTTTGTCATGATAGCAACCCATCTCAGAATATTGTGGGCCACCATGGCGAGCTGTCCATAAGCGTAGTTAGCATTTAATTTCAAACACGGAAAATGTTTTAAGTCATAACCATATTTTTCTTCTTTAATAAAATTCTCAGCATTGCCACGTTTTTGATGATGTTCAAAAACTTCTTGAATGGAATACCTTTTTATTTTTTCTCTAGTGGTTGAGTTTTCCACAAGTTTTTCTGTGGATAAATCTAGTGGAAAATTCGTGACCACAGCGTAATAATCCCAGGGGTCTTCATGTTTAAAACCTTCATCATGAAATAAAGAAACCTGTCGTCCTTTTTTTTCTAACTCGAGCTCTTTATCTTTATTCCAAGTTCTTTTAACTAAAATAGGAAATACTAATTTGGACTCTTCTTTCTCAGACCACTTTGGCGTCCAATACATTCTGGTGAGCTCAATTTTTGGGAGTTCTTTTTCTTTTATTGCAGCTCTTTCTTGTTCTTCTTGGGAATAAATCCACTCACTCAAGGTAACTCCGCTATTTTCTAGAAGTTCCTTCCAATTAGTTGTTCCGTCGTGGGCTGTAAGAGTAAATAAAACTCCAAGTTCTACAAGAGTTTTAATAACATCTTGTTTGCAATAAGCACTATCTGCCCTGAAGAAGTCATTGAATTTAAATTTACGCTCGACTTGTTTTTTGCCATCAGCAAAAGACTGTCGAATTAAACTCTCAGCATCTACACCCGATTTAGTGTTCCCTGGTCTTAATTGAAAACCATGACATAAACCAATCTGATTAAAGCTTACTTGTGAATCTAGGCACCATTCATTTTTATAATTAAATGCTAAACCTTCCATTTTTTCACCGTGCTGTTCATGGGATGTGGAGTCTACATCGATGATAAGTTTTTTAGGTTTAAACTGTTCAGGCAATTGGAGTTGCATCTGTTCAAAAATATGACGAGACATGAGGTTTAAAAACTCATTTAGTTTTTTTAGATGAGTTTCATCAAAGTCTCTTAAAAAATCGCCGTGAGTTCTAGCTGCGGCTGTTGGGTTGCCAAATAACTCTGCAAGTTTGGGATCATTACGAAAATGATCTAAATCCTCTAAGCAATCATAGCCATAGAGAAAGGCTGCCATAAGGGTTAAGGCCATTTGATAGCTACCCACATAACGATGAGATGTACGCTCAGGAAGGCAAGTTATAAATTGATTTTTAAGTTCTGTTTGATCAAAGAGCTCAATCAAAGTCCCAAGGCCTGCGGCCATAGTGAGTTGATCTTTGGTGCTAGATAATTTTAACTTTTTAAGCAGGTTTTTATCTGTGGTCATTATCAATTTTCTCCAGACCTAAAGACAATATCAACTTTTCTTAAAATCGTCAGCGCTGGAAATGACGCGAAAAACTCTTCACCCAAAAGGTGAATTTGATAAAAACTAAAGACTATTAGAAATCATTAACTTAGAAAATATTTTGCTGGGTTATCTGCGGATTCAGGATCTAATTTAGATAAATCTTTTTTCTTCCACTCTTGAAATTCTGTAACTAATTTCTTTGTTATTCGACTTACCGTAGACTTAGATAACTTAATTTTCTCTCCTGTGGCTGACTTCAAGGATTTCTTTACTTTCCTGGTAGAAATTCCATTCACATACATATCACAAATTTGACTTGCAAACTCTTCAGGCCTTCTCATATACGGAATATGAAATTGCGACTGAAAATCCTTAGCTCCATGGACTCTTGGGCGATCATAGGTAATGGCTCCAATGGGCGTGTCGATAGTAGTCTTTCTAATTCCATGTCGATAACCTTTATTTTTCTCATTTGGTGAGCTATGCTGGTAATACGACCTACCCAAGTGTTCAGAAATCTCGGCCTTTATAGCTTCTGACAACAACATCTGGCTTCCAAACTGTAGCAGACCCATGAGGCTTGATGTTTGAGGAATTTCTAATTGCAAATTTGATTTTACTTCTTGCGAAGTTACTTGTGATGACTTACTTTTTCTCATTAGGGAGTTCTCCTTTGTTATTAATGATTTATGTGTTTAAGTTAAATCATTATGGAGTGCTCCCTTTTTAATTTCTACCACTTTCGGGACGTTGCCTAGCCCGTAACGCCGACCAGTCTCATTTCTGGGATTAGTCGATCCTGAAGGGTGCGATTAAGACGCTCAACCCGGCCCTTACATTCAGGAGAGTTGGCATAGATGATTTGTATATTGAGCTCTTCTAAAGCTCTTACAAGTTGCGAGAAGTGGGTTCTTTTCTGTCCCCCATACATTCCGGCACGATCCACGTAAATAACGCTAGGAAGGCCGTTTACGATGAAAATATCGCTTAAGACCTTGAAACAACCAAACATGGTTTCTGTTTTAAAAAATTCTCCACCCATGACTTTGTTCGTGGCATCATCAATAGCCACTATCAAACAGGATTCTTCGTTATTAAACCAGCGATGAGGGCTGCCATCAAGCTGAAGCATGAAACCCGCTTGGCTATAGCGATTGCGGCGAAAGCGAGGTTTACCTCTGCGCTTGTGAGCTTGTTTAACCATACCTCTTAGGTGGCACCACGTGCGGAAAGTTTCTCGATTAAGTTTTAGATTAAATCTGGATTCAATTTTCTCCAGGGCATGGAGCATATTAAAATCATAAAGCTCGGCTTCAACAAAATTCATAATTTGTTGAAGTAATTCTTTAGGTTTTTTATTCTTCGGAGTTTTTCCTTTATTGCCATGACTGATGAACGCAATGCCTTGAGCCTCATAGCTTCTAAGCCATCGCCGTAGTGTGCGCTCACTCACATCTAAAAGTACAAGCGCTTCTTTAGATTTCATCATCCCTTTAGAAACCTTTGCTACAGTCTGAATTCGTAACTGATCCTTAGTTCCAACCACTAGTGCTCCCATACCAACTCACCTCCTGTTGTAAGTAGGCGAAATCACATCAAGAAATGTTTCAAATTGATACACTCAGTCGGTCAAAGTCGCTTTGTAATTAGCACCGGTCAAAGTCGCTCTGTAGTTACACTGTCAACGAAATTGTAATCAAATGTCAAAGGGATTGGCGCCTCCAAACGATACGAAACTTTGAGATCAATTCAGAATGATTCGATCGAAAGAATAGTCTATTGTTTATTTGATTTCCAGCCAGCCCCTTCCCGTATTGAGATCCGGAATGTCCATTGCAATAAGGATCTGTGTTAGAAAGTAAGAGGATTTCTAATAAACTTAGGAGAATATCAAAATGAAAAAAAGAATTGTATCAATCTTGAATTTGATGGGTCTAATGTTGGCGGTAGCTCAATACGGAGAAGACGCTCAAGCAGCGACGACGGAGGTGATCCGGCGGACCGCCTCGGGTGCCGTCCTGCTTAGTCGAACGACCTTCGACGATGGAAGTTCCGCGGGTTATACCTTTGATCCGGACAATCAATATGAATATTCAAAATTGACTTATAAATATGATTCGTCAGGAACTCTGGTATCAGTAGAAAGACTTTACGACGACGGAGCGAAGCAAGTGAGCTATTTCTATGCAGCCTCGTCTCCTTTACTAATGATACATCAAAACTACGTGCCATCTGGGTCGCTCCTACAACAAAGAGTCAATTATAGAAACGGTGATCTTTACACGTCTACCTATGACATGAATGGAAGCCAACAATGGACTGCCCATCATCAGATGATCCGTGGTCAGGTGAATGATGGTACCACGATTTCTGGCGGGACGATAGATTTCAACGACTATCGAATGGATGATGGGACCCGGCGCATTGAACGCTTTGATCAATTAGGAAATCAAACCTATACAAGATTTATAGATTATCTTGATAAATCAGGACGAGTTGATTATCGAGAGATGTTTATGGACAACGGAAACCGACTAATTACAGACTATGACGAGACAAATACACTGGCCTGGAAGAGTCTGTACAAGACTTTTAACCCAAAAGATCAGTTGCTTTCTCAAGATTATAGATTTGATGATGGGACCAGGCAATATGAAGGATTTGATGTCGAAGGAACGATGACATGGGCGAGATATGTAAGTTCTTACAATGCTCAGTCACAGTTGGACTACGTTACTTACTACTTTAAGGATGGACGTCGACAGGTGTCAGATTATGATCAGGCGAGCACTCAATCGTGGAGTAGGTTGATCAAGGTCTTCGATAGTCAAGGTCGTCTGGATGCTCAAGACTATCGAATGGACGATGGAACTCGGATCTATATCGACTACGACCAAACATTACAAAACACTTGGTCCGAGAGACGACTCACGTACAATAGCTCTGGGCAACTGATCTCACAACGTATCACTAACGACGATGGAACAGTCATTATAAAATAAACCATCAGCAGATTGACTGCGACTTCGGAGAGGGTTCTTAAGAATCCTCTCCTTTGCTACATGTAGAAGTTGGGATTTAATCTGACAGTTGCCCTTTTGTTCATCAATTTATTTTTAACTTTTTTAAAAAAATCTGTACTGTCAGTTCAAGTTTTGATTGATGGTTTTTTCTCTTGCTATTCTTAA